>NZ_NQYT01000036.1:0-135524 GCF_009192935.1 Xanthomonas sp. LMG 12461 | reverse complement strand
TCGTCGATCGGCGTCTTGATCTCCTTGGCGGCGTTGGCCGAACGCTGGGCGAGGGTGCGCACTTCGCTGGCGACCACCGCGAAACCGCGGCCCTGTTCGCCGGCACGGGCCGCTTCCACCGCCGCGTTGAGCGCCAGGATGTTGGTCTGGAAGGCGATCCCGTCGATCACCGAGATGATGTCGGCGATCCTCTTCGACGAGGCCTCGATGCCGCTCATGGTCTCGACGACCTGGCCGACCACCGCGCCGCCCTGCGAGGCGACCGAGGCGGCGCCCACTGCCAACTGGTTGGCCTGGCGCGCGTGCTCGGCATTCTGCTTCACCGTGGAGGTCAGCTCCTCCATCGACGCGGCGGTCTCTTCCAGGCTCGCCGCCTGCTGCTCGGTGCGGCGCGACAGGTCGTCGTTGCCGGCGGCGATTTCGGTGGCAGCGGCATTGATGCTGACCGCCGCGGTCTGGATGCGGCCGACGATGCCGGTCAACTGGTCGGCGGTGGCGTTGGCGTCGTCGCGCATGGTGGCGAACACGCCGTGGAACTCGCCTTCCATGCGCGCGGTGAGGTCGCCGGCGGCGATGGACTGCAGCAACGCCGACAGCTTGCCCAGGTTGTTGTCGCTGACCTCCATCATCGCGTTGAGGTCCTGCACCATCAGCCGGAAGTCGTGTTGGAAGTGCGCGGCATCGCCGCGGGCGCTGAAGTCGCCGGCGGCGGCGGCCGCCGCCAGGCGCTTGATCTCGGTATTGATCGCCAGCAGGCTGGCCTTGGCCGCATCCATCGACTCGTGCAGCACCGCACGACTGCCGGGCAGGCGCCGGGCGTCGCGGCGCAGGTCGCCGTTGGCGTATTCGTTGAGCACGCCGATGGCGTCGACGATGGCGTCCAGGTGCTCGAACATCATGGTGTTGATGCCCTTGCTCAGCTCGCCGTAGACGCCCGGGAAGTCCTGCGGCATGCGGTGCGACATGTCCTTGTCGGCATGCAGTTCGATCATCAGCGCGGTTTCGCTGGAGAAGCGCTGCAACTGGGTCTGCATCCGGCCCATCGCGACCAGCAGGCGGCCGGGTTCGTCGCGCGCGTCAGTGCTCACGTCGTTGTCCAGGCGGCCATCGGCGATGGCTTCGGCGGCGCGGGTGGCGCGGCCGAGCGGCCCGGTCAGGCTGCGGGTGATCGTCCAGCCCAGCAGGCCACTGACCAGCAGGACCGCAAGGCCGCCGGAGATGAGGATGATGCGGCCCCGCGCCATCGCTGCCGAGGAGATCGCATAGGCCTCCCGGCTCAAGCGCCGCTGCAGATCGGCATTGGCGCGGATCGCCGCCTGCTGCTTCTCCATCGCCAACGCGGCATCGCCCAGCAGCAATGCCTGCGCCTGGGCGTTCAGGTCCTTCTCGCCGAGCGCCAGCACCTGGTTGTTGAGTTGCACCGACTGCGCCCGCGTGCGCTCGATCGTGGCCATGGCCTGGCGTTCGGCCGGGGTCGCCGGCATCGCCGACAATGCATCGTGCGCGGCCTTGTAGCGCGCCCGGTTGCGCTGCACGATGTCGATCATCTTCTGGTTGGCCGCATCGCCATCGACGATGGTGATGGACAGCAGCCCGATCTGCACATTGGTGTTGGCGTCCAGCATCTCGTTGGAGAGGCGGACCTTTTCCATGTTGCCGTTGACGATGCTGTCCAGTTCGCGATGCGCCCTGGCCATGGTCAGCAGCCCCATGGCGACCAGTACACCGGACAACAGGATGAGGATGCCGAACGCCATGCCCAGGCGCCGACCGACGTTGTAGCGTTGCAGAAGTGCGTTCATAGCCGACCTTTGGGGGGCAGAAGGAGTCGGGTCGCACGCGCTGGCAGGCCAGCGTTGCGGCGCCTCGTGGCGATGCGCTGCCACCCCATGGATATCGACATGGCGGCCAGGAATTGAGCGGTGTGCGGATCCTTGTTGGCGGGCGGTTAGGAAGCTGTCTGCCTTCCGACGCGTGTTGGTCGGCGAAGGCAAAATCCGACGTGGTTCCGACATGCGCCGGCGTGTAATGCACCGAGCTATGGTTCGCGTATTGCAGGAATGCGCAGCTGCGTAAGGGCTGCGCTGCGAACGCCGGGCGTTACCGCCGGGACCGGTCGCCATGCCGGCGGCATGGCGACCGTACGACTCAGAACTCCTGCCAGTCGCCGCCGGCCGCGACCGCGGTGCGCTTGGCGGGCTGCCGCTGCGGACGCGCCGTCACCTTGGCCGCACGCGGCGCGTTGCCCGTGGCAGGCGGCGCCGTTGCCGCACGCACGCCGGCGTTGTCGATCTTGAACAACGCCACGGTGTCGCTGAGCTGGCCGGCTTGTTCCTCCATCGAGCGTGCGGCGGCGGTGGCTTCTTCCACCAATGCGGCGTTCTGCTGAGTGGCCTCGTCCATCTGGGTGACGGTCTGGTTGACCTGCTCGATCCCCGACGCCTGCTCCTGCGAGGCCGCCGAGATCTCGCCCATGATGTCGGTGACGCGTTGCACCGAGGCCACGATCTCGCTCATGGTGCGGCCGGCCTGATCGACCAGCGCCGAGCCCTCGGCCACGCGCGCGACCGAGTCGTCGATCAGCGACTTGATCTCCTTGGCGGCGCCGGCCGAGCGTTGTGCCAGGGTGCGCACTTCGCTGGCGACCACGGCGAAGCCGCGGCCCTGGTCGCCGGCGCGGGCGGCTTCCACCGCGGCATTGAGTGCCAGGATGTTGGTCTGGAAGGCGATGCCGTCGATGACGCTGATGATGTCGGCGATCTTCTTCGACGAGGCCTCGATCCCGCTCATGGTCTGAACAACCTGGCCGACCACGTTGCCGCCCTGTGAGGCCACAGAGGCCGCGCCCACCGCCAACTGGTTGGCCTGACGCGCGTGCTCGGCGTTCTGCTTGACCGTGGAGGTCAGTTCCTCCATCGACGCGGCGGTTTCTTCCAGGCTCGCCGCCTGCTGCTCGGTGCGGCGCGACAGGTCGTCGTTGCCGGCGGCGATCTCGGTCGAGGCCGCGTTGATGCTGACCGCCGCGGTCTGGATGCGACCGACGATGCCGGTCAGCTGTTCGACGGTGGCGTTGGCGTCGTCGCGCATCCGCGCAAACACGCCGTGGAACTCTCCATCCATGCGCGCGGTGAGATCCCCGGCGGCGATGGATTGCAGCAGGGCCGACAGCTTGCCCAGGTTGTGGTCGCTGACCTCCATCATCGCGTTGAGGTCCTGCACCATCAGCCGGAAATCGTGCTGGAAGTGCGCCGCATCGCCGCGGGCGCTGAAGTCGCCGGCGGCGGCGGCCGCGGCCAGGCGCTTGATCTCGGTATTGATCGCCAGCAGGCTGGCCTTGGCCGCGTCCATCGATTCGTGCAGCACCGCGCGGCTGCCGGGCAGGCGGCGGGCGTCGCGGCGCAGGTCGCCGTTGGCGTATTCGTTGAGCACGCCGATGGCATCGACGATGGCGTCCAGATGCTCGAACATCATGGTGTTGATGCCCTTGCTCAACTCGCCGTACACGCCCGGGAAATCCAGCGGCATGCGGTGGCTGATGTCCTTGTCGGCATGCAGTTCGATCATCAACGCCGTTTCGCCGGAGAAGCGCTGCAACTGCCGCTGCATCGCGTCCATCGCCAGCAGCAGGCGTCCCGGCTCGTCGCGGGCGTTGGTCGTGACGTCGTTGTCCAGGCGGCCGCTGGCGATGGCCTCGGCGGCACGCGTGGCGCGGTTCAGCGGCATGGTCAGGCTGCGGGTGATCGCCCAGGCCAGGAAGACGCTGACGACCAGGACGGCCACTCCACCTGCGATGAGCATGTTGCGGCCGCGCGCCATGGCGCGCGTTGCCGTGGCGTAGGCGTCGTGCGTCTGCTGTTCCTGCAAGGCGACGTTCTGGCGGATTTTCGCTTGCCACGCCAGCGTGGCCGGGCGCGAACGCTCGCTCAGCAGTGTCTGCGCCTCGGCGTTGCGCCCGGCGTTCGCCAGGTCGATCACCTGATTGTTGAGGGTGCGCGCGATATCGCGCGCCGCATCGATGTCGGCGCGCAATTTGACCACGCTTGCACTGGTTGCGGGAAACTTTTCCAGTTCGTTGCGCAGGTCGCTATAGCGTTGACGCTTATCCTTGATCTCGGCGAGCGCCTCTTTGTTGAGATCCTCGCTGGTCACCATGGACAGCGTGCCGAGTGCGACCAGGATGCTTGAGTTGGCATCGAGCATGCCGTTGCTGATCCGCATCTTCTCGACACTGACCTTGACGATGTTGTCCAGTTCATGGCGCGCGCCTGCCATGGATAAAAGGCCGGCCGCGACCAGCAGGCAGGACAGCAGGATCAGCAGGCCGAAGGCAGCGCCGAGGCGGCGTCCCACGTTGTAGCGTTGCAGAAAGGAATTCATGTCGACCTCTTCGTTGACGGTGTCCCTGGCACGTCCAGGTCCTTGTCCCTACAGGCTCCGGCGGCATGTGCGTGGCCGGAGGGGCGAGCGTGGCGGTCAGAAAAGTGAAGAAAGAAACCCAATATCTTGCTGTACACCATGTTTTGCCGTCGCTCGAAGGTGATATCGGCGTAACGGCGTAGTTCTGGATGCGTCGTTGGTCGTAAGGCGATTCCCGACGCTGTCTGATTCATTTCCCTACACGCCTCCTCAAGCGGTGAGCGGCTGCCACTGGGTGCCGATCGCGTCGGCGATGGCCTGCGCGTTCGGTTGAGGCGCCTGCGTGGCATGCGACGTTGCAGCAGTGGCCGAATGGCCGGCCACCACCGCGGCGATGAAGGCCGGGGCAGGGGCGGCATGCACGGCGTGCTGTTCCACCCGGAACACCGCCACCGCGTCGCTCAGCTGCGCCGCCTGGTCCTCCATCGACCGCGCCGCGGCGGTGGCTTCCTCGACCAGGGCAGCGTTCTGCTGGGTGCTCTCGTCCATCTGCGTGACGGTGCGGTTGACCTGCTCGATGCCGGCGGACTGCTCCTGCGAGGCGGCGGAAATCTCGCCCATGATGTCGGTGACGCGGCCCACCGAGGCCACGATCTCCTGCATGGTCTGGCCGGCGCGCTGAACCAGTTCCGCGCCGGTGGCGACGCGGCCGACCGAGTCGTCGATCAGGCCCTTGATCTCCTTGGCGGCATTGGCCGAGCGTTGCGCCAGCACCCGCACCTCGCTGGCCACGACGGCGAAACCGCGGCCCTGTTCGCCGGCGCGTGCGGCTTCCACCGCAGCGTTGAGCGCCAGGATGTTGGTCTGGAAGGCGATGCCGTCGATCAACGAAATGATGTCGGCGATCTTCTTCGATGCGGTCTCGATGCCGCTCATGGTGTCCACCACCTGGCCGACCACCGCGCCGCCTTGCGAGGCGACCGCGGCGGCGCCGGCGGCGAGCTGGTTGGCCTGGCGCGCGTGCTCGGCGTTCTGCTTGACCGTGGCGGTCAGCTCTTCCATCGAGGCGGCGGTTTCCTCCAGGCTGGCGGCCTGCTGTTCGGTGCGCTGCGACAGGTCGCTGTTGCCCTGGGCGATTTCGGTGGCGGCGCTGTGGATGTCGCCGGCGGCACGCTGGATGCGGCCGACGATGTCGGCCAGGCGCTCGGCGGTGCCGTTGGCGTCGTCGCGCATGGTGGCGAAGATGCCGTGGAACTCGCCGTGCATGCGCGCGCCGAGATCGCCGTCGGCCAGCGCGCTGAGCAGCCGCGAGACCTCGGCGATGCTGATCGCGTTGGCGTCGAGCAGGCCGTTGAGTTGCTGCGCCAGCATCAGGAAGAAGCCCTGCTTGCCGGTGCGGTCGATGCGCTGCGACAGGTCGCCGGCGGCGGCGCTGCGCACCACCGCGGCCACTTCCGCTTCGACACGGGTCTCGGCGGTGCGGTCGCGCCATTCGCAGACGAAGCCCAGGTGCGCGCCTTCGGCATTGCGGATGGCGGAAATCTCCTGGGCGATGCAGACCTCGCGGTAGCGCACCTCGCGCTGCGCCGCGCCTTGCCGATCCAGCCGCTGGTAGATCTCCGCGTCCTGCGAATTGCCGACTTCCAGCAGCGCCACCGATTGGCCCAGCAGCGGCGCAGAGCGGTCGAACGCCGGCGCGCAGGCGCGGATGTCCTCGGCGTGGGTCTGCAGCAGGGTCTGCAGCGCGGTGTTGGCGTAGATGATGGTCAGGTCGGGATCGGCGATGTACATGCCGGTGGAGGCGTTGTCCAACGCGGTGCGGATGCGCAGGTTTTCCGCGGCGACGCTGCGTTCGCGTTCGATGCGCTCGCGCAGTTCGCGCTGCATCCGCGCCAGCGCCGCCATCAGGCTGCGCCCGTGCCTGGCCGCGACCGGGATGGGCTGGTCCAGGCGGCCCTCGGCGATGTGCTGGGCCGCGTCCATCGCCACCCGCGGCTCGCCGCCGAGCAATTGCGCGATCGAGCGCAGGATCCAGGCTGCGGCGGCGGCCAGGCACAGCACGGCCACCAGCACCGCGCCGGCCTGCTGCCAGGTGGCGCGCTGGCTCTGCTGTTCGGCGGCTTTGCGGCTCTGCTCGTTCAGCGCCAGGATGCTGTCGCTGATCGTGTCCATCTCGGCTTCCAGCCGCGTGAACTGCGCGGTGAAGTCGGCATAGGCGGCACTGCTGTCGCCCTGCGACTCGGCCAGCGTCACCACCTTGTCGGCGGCGGCGATGTAGCGCTGCAGCGCCGGTCCCGCCGCATCCAGTTGCGCGCGCAGGGTGCCGTCCAGCGGCAGCTTCTGGTTGTCGTCCAGCGCCTTGCGGAACTCGCCGGCGTGTTCGCCCAGCGCCGCGCGCGCCGCCTTGACCCCGTCCGCATCCTGGTGCGCCGCCGCCAGCAGCGCAGCGGTGACGTCGCCACGCAGTGCGTCATGCATCATGTCGGCCTGCATGTGGTTGCGCAGCGCGTCCGAGGATACGACCTGCGCGGCGACCGAGCGCAGCAGCCCCTGCTGCGCGCCGTAGCCGACCCCGCCCAGCGCGAGCAGGGCGAGCACCGCCACCAGCACCAGGATCCCGAGCATATGCATGATTTTCATCGGTGTGGCCCGATCAGAAACGGAAGGACAGGCCCGCGCCGAGCGCGTGGTCCGGCGAACGGTCGTTGAGGCCGCGGCTGTACACCACGTCCAACTGCACGTCCTGGGTGAGCAGCCAGGCCGAGCCGATGTCGAGCAGGGCGATGGTGCCGCCGTCGTCGGCATGCGCGATCTGCGGCAGGGCCAGCTCCACGAACGAGCGGGTGCGGTCGTTCCAGGCCTTGCCCAGCACCACGCCGAAGATGCCGGCGGTGTAGCGATGCCCGCCGTCGCCTTCGTCGCGGATCACGCCCGGCATCATGCCCAGGGACACGCTGTCGCTGAGTTCCCATTCGGCCACCAGGCGGAACGAGGGGCGTGCGCCGCTGCCGCGTACGTTGCGCGCGCCGCTGGGCAGGTCCACGTGCAGCAGCCAGGCCAGCGAGGCGCCGCCGATCTCGCTGGCCAGGTGGTGCTTGAGGCCCAGCGAGATGTCGGAGAAGCCGGAGACGTCGCCGCCGACGGGGACGTCGATGGTCTGCCAGCCGTCGGTCTCCAGGCGCAGTTCCCAGGTCGGGCCGATGCCGTAGCGGAACAGGGTGGGCGTGGCATAGCCGTCGACATCGCCGTCGCGTTCCCAGGCCACGCTGGTTTCCACCTGCAGGCGGCGGTCGCCGACGGTGAGGCTGGATTCGACGAAGTCCGGGCGATCGGTGGCGATCGGCTCGGCCTCGGCATGGACATGGCCTGCGAGGCTGGCGAGGCCGCACAAGGTCAGACAGGTGGCGATAACGCGTCGCTTCATGGCGGCTCCCGTGGCGGTTCGGTCGGAACCGTGGATCCGGGCGCAGTGCGGCCGGCGCCGGGGCGCGCGTCGCGGCGCCCATGGCATGGCAGTTCCGCTTTCTATATCGACCCTGAATACACTTTCTTTACGAGCGTGACGCGCTAAGCGCTCTGTGGGACGTCGTCACCCGCTGCCCCGCAGCCGCACCGCGAGACGCACAGCGCGCCTCGCGGTGGCAGCGGGGCGCTGCAGCGGCTCAGAACTCCTGCCACTGCCCGTCGTCGGTCGACGCGGTCGCGCGCGGGACCGCCCGCAGCGGGGCCGCTGCCGGTCGCCGCGGCGTTGCTGCCGGGGCGGCCGGAGCAGGCGGAGCAGGGCGGCGCACAGGCGCCGGCGCGGCGCTCGCCACCGCGGCGCTGGTGTCCAGCTTGAACAGGGCCACGGCCTGGTTGAGCTGGCCGGCCTGGTCTTCCATCGAACGCGCCGCGGCGGTGGCTTCCTCGACCAGCGCGGCGTTCTGCTGGGTGGCCTCGTCCATCTGGGTGATGGTCTGGTTGACCTGCTCGATGCCGGCGGACTGCTCCTGCGAGGCGGCCGAGATCTCGCCCATGATGTCGGTGACGCGCTGCACCGAGGCGACGATCTCCTGCATGGTGGTGCCGGCCTGTTCGACCAGGGCGGAACCTTGTGCGACACGGCCGACCGAGTCGTCGATCAGGCCCTTGATCTCCTTGGCGGCATTGGCAGAGCGCTGGGCGAGGGTTCGCACTTCGCTGGCGACCACGGCGAAGCCGCGGCCCTGTTCGCCGGCACGCGCCGCTTCCACGGCCGCGTTCAAGGCGAGGATGTTGGTCTGGAAGGCGATGCCGTCGATCACGCTGATGATGTCGGCGATCTTCTTCGACGAGGCCTCGATCCCACTCATGGTCTCGACCACCTGGCCGACCACCGCGCCGCCCTGCGAGGCGACCGTGGCTGCACCGGTGGCGAGCTGGTTGGCCTGGCGGGCGTGCTCGGCGTTCTGCTTGACCGTGGAGGTCAGCTCTTCCATCGACGCAGCGGTCTCTTCCAGGCTGGCCGCCTGCTGTTCGGTGCGGCGCGACAGATCGTCGTTGCCGGCGGCGATCTCGGCCGCGGCGCCGTTGATGCTGACCGCGGCGGTCTGGATGCGCGCGACGATGGCGGCCAGCTGTTCGGTGGTGGCATTGGCGTCGTCGCGCATGGTGGCGAACACGCCCTGGAACTGGCCGTGCATGCGCGCGGTCAGATCGCCGGCGGCGATCGCTTTCAACAGCGTGGACAGCGCCTGCAGGTTGCCATCGGCGGTGGCCATCAACTGATTGAGGCTCTCGACCATCAGGCGGAAGTCGTACTGGAAGCGCTCGGCGTCGCCACGCACGCTGAAGTCGCCGGCGGCGGCGGCGCCGGCCAGGTGCTTGATCTCGGTGTTCATCGCGGTGAGGTTGCGCTTGACCGTGTCCATGGTTTCGGTCAGCACCGCCTTTTCGCCGGGCAGCCGATCCATGTCCTCGGACAGGTCGCCGATGGCGTAGCGGCCCATGATCTGCGCCAGGCGCATCTTGACCGCGATATGCGAGGCGGCCAGGGCGTTGCTGTCGTGGACCATGCGCCCGTAGTCGCCGGGGAAGGCCGCTTCGTCCATGCGGTAGCTGATCTCGCCGGCGTCGTGGCGCTGGGCCATCTCCTTCTGCGCGTCGAGTACCGCGCGCAGCTGCTGCTGCATGCGTTGCAGCGATCCCAGCAGCTGCCCCAATTCGTCGTTGCGCGGATACTGGATGCGGCTGTCCAGGCGGCCGGCGGCGACCGCGCTGGAGACTTCCACCGCACTGGCCAGCGGCTTGACCACCAGCCGCCGCAGCAGCAGGTAGAGTCCGCCGCTGAGCAGCAGCGCGGCGCACAGGCCGACCGCCACGATGGTCCACAGCAGGCTGCGCGCCTGCGCCATCAGCACCGCCTTCGGCACCGCCACGCCCAGCGCGAAGCGCTCCTGGGCCTGGCCGATCTGCAGCGGCACATACACTTCCACGTCGGTGGCGCCGGTCTGCGGATCGACGGTGTTGCGGCCGACGGTCTTGCCCTGGGCGATCTCGGCCAGCAAGGCGCGGGTGGCCGGATCCTGCAGCTTCTTGCCGACCAGTGCCGGATCGCGGTCGGCGACGATGGCGCCGCCCGGCGAGAGCAGGCGCACGCGGCCGGCACCGAGCGGGCGCAGCTTGGCGACGCGCTGCTGCAGCGTGGCCAGGCCGAAATCGGTGGTGACCACGCCCAGGAACTTGCCGTCTTCCAGGATCGGCGTGCTGACCGTGGTCATCAGCACCTTCTTGCCGGCGATCTCGTAATCGTAGGGTTCGGCGACGGTCGGCCGCAGCAGCTTGCGCGGATTCAGATACCAGTCGCCGGCGCCGGCCACGTCGTAGTCGCGCAGCGGATCGCGCACCAGTTTCCCGTTCTGCCAGGACCAGTACACCATGTAGCGGCCGCTGGCGTCATGGCCCGCGCTGTTGACGTAGTCCGCGTCCTTGCCGTCCAGCGCCTGCGGTTCCCATAGCGTGCCCATGCCGGTCCAGTCCGGATGCTGCTGCAGTTCGCGGCGCAGGCTGTCGCTGAACAGCTCGCGCGCCTTGTCGTGGCCGCGCTGGGCGAGCAGGGCATTGGCCAGCGCCTGGTTGGAGACCGCGGAGGCGCCGATGGTGTTGCCGATGCGCTCCGATTCCAGGCGCGCGGTGTCGGTCATGCCGACCTTGGCGGAGGCGAGCAGGGCGGAACTGCTGCGGGCGTAGATGATGGCGGCGGTAATGCCGAAGCACAGCAGGGCGGTCGCGGCCACGCCGAGCATCAGGCGGGTGGCGACACTGCTCGGGCGTGTGGAGGACGTCGTGGACATCGCGGTCGTCTCGATGGCGAGGAGGGAAAGATCGCGCTGTCGTGGACCGGAGTCTGTTGCCTGCGGGCACAGCAGGCCGGAGCGGAGACGTGCGCGACCTTACGGTTATCGGCACGGCGTCCCAGAAATGTAGGGCGTGTTTGTGGTGCGCCGCCACACGCGCCGCGGCACCGGCCCTGCGGCCGGAACTGGATGCTCTGTCGGTCGCGGTGGACGGCACTGCATCGCGATCGGTCCCCGATCACGGCATGTCGAGCGTCGGGCGCGGCGCCGAGCCGCACGACCAAGGCGGCTCGGCGGCCGACAGGACGATGACAACGAAAAAGCCCCGGGAGCGATCGCTCCCGGGGCCGTCGACGCGGACCGGCGGCGACGGCGCGTACTCAGAACTCCTGCCAGGTGTCGTCGCCCGCCGCGACCGCGACCGGCCGCGCCGATTGCCGGACCTGGCGGGCGGGGGGCTTGGCCACCGGCTTGGCCGCCGACCGTGCGGCCGGGCGGCTCGGTGCGCTGGGGACGCTGGCGACAGCCGGGTGGCCGAGCGGGGCGCTGCTCGCCTCGATCTTGAACACCGCCACGGCCTGGCTCAGCTGGCCGGCCTGCTCTTCCATCGAGCGCGCGGCGGCGGTGGCTTCTTCGACCAGCGCGGCGTTCTGCTGGGTGGTCTCGTCCATCTGGGTGACGGTCTGGTTGACCTGCTCGATGCCGGCCGACTGTTCCTGCGAGGCGGCGGCGATCTCGCCCATGATGTCGGTCACGCGCTGCACCGAGGTCACAATCTCCTGCATGGTCTTGCCGGCCTGATCGACCAGCGCCGACCCCTGTGCGACACGGCCGACCGAGTCGTCGATCAGACCCTTGATCTCCTTGGCGGCGTTGGCCGAGCGCTGGGCCAGGGTGCGTACCTCGCTGGCGACCACCGCGAAGCCGCGGCCCTGCTCGCCGGCACGCGCCGCTTCCACGGCAGCGTTGAGTGCCAGGATGTTGGTCTGGAAGGCGATGCCGTCGATGACGCTGATGATGTCGGCGATCTTCTTCGACGAGGCCTCGATCCCGCTCATGGTCTCCACCACCTGGCCGACCACCGTGCCGCCCTGCGAGGCGACCGTGGCGGCACCGGCGGCGAGCTGATTGGCCTGGCGGGCGTGCTCGGCGTTCTGCTTGACGGTGGAGGTCAGTTCCTCCATCGAGGCGGCGGTCTCTTCCAGGCTGGCCGCCTGCTGCTCGGTGCGGCGCGAGAGGTCGTCGTTGCCGGCGGCGATCTCGCTGGCGGCGCCGTTGATGCTGACCGCCGCGGTCTGGATCCGCGCGACGATCGTCGCGAGCTGTTCGGCGGTGGTGTTGGCGTCGTCGCGCATGGTGGCGAACACGCCCTGGAACTGCCCGTGCATGCGCGCGGTCAGGTCGCCGGCGGCGATGGCTTTCAAGAGAGTGGACAGCGCCTGCAGGTTGCCGTCGGCGGTGGCCATCAACTGGTTGAGGCTCTCGACCATCAGGTGGAAGTCGTACTGGAAGCGCTCGGCATCGCCACGCACGCTGAAATCGCCGGCGGCGGCGGCGCCGGCAAGGTGCTTGATCTCGGTGTTCATCGCCGTCAGGTTGCGCTTGACCGTATCCATCGTTTCGGTCAGCACCGCCTTTTCGCCGGGCAGCCGGTCCATGTCCTCGGACAGGTCGCCGATGGCGTAGCGGCCCATGATCTGTGCCAGGCGCAGTTTGACCGCGATGTGCGCGGCGACCAGCGTATTGCTGTCGTGGACCATGCGGCCGTAGTCGCCGGGGAACACGGTTTCGTCCATGCGGAAGCTGATCTGGCCGGCGTCGTGGCGCTTGGCCATCTCCGCCTGCGCGGCGAGCACCGCCTGCAACTGGCTCTGCATCTTGTCCATGCTCAGCAGCAGCACGCCGGCCTCGTCCTTGCTGCGCAGGTCGATCGCATTGTCGAGCTTGCCGCGGGCGATGGCGTCGGCCACGCCGATCGCGGTGCCGAGGCGCTTGAGCAACTGGCGGCGGATCACGATTGCCATGCCGATCGCGGCCACGATCACCAGCAGGTTGCCCAGCAGCACCGCCCACTTGTTCTGCGCGCGCACGGCGATCAGGGTCTCGGTGCGCTTTGCCAGCAAGCTGCGCTCTTCATTATTGAAGTCGCGGAGCAGGCCGCGGATCTCCTGCATCGCCTTGCGGTCGCGGGCCTCGCCGAACGCCGCGGCGATCTTCGCCGGGTCGTTGGATTGGGCGCGCAGCGCGATGATCTGCTTCTCGATGCCGACCAGGTCATCGAACGCCGCGTGCACCTTCTCCAGCCGCGCCTGCTGGCGTGGATTGTCCGCGGTCAGGCGCTTGGCCTCGGCGAAGTTCTTTTCGAATTCGGCGACGCCCGTGGTGAACGGTTGCAGATGCTGCTGCTCGCCCGCCAGCAGATAGCCACGCGAGCCTGTCTCGACGTTGAGGGCATCGATTTCCATCATGTCGCCGGTGGCCATCACCTTGTAGGTATGGTCGTTCATGTCGGCGGCGCTGTTGAGCGAAGACAGGCTGCTCAGGCTGATCGAGCCGATGACCACCGTGATCAGCACGATGACGGCAAAGCTGAGCGCGAGCCTGGCGGAGAGACTGAGATTCTTGAGCGTCATCGTCGGAGTCCTGGTGGAAAGGTGAAGCGTTGGGGATGGCGTTGCCCCTTGCCTGAGTCGATGTCCGCGAAGGCGTTGGGCGGTGCCCTATCTGTTTTTGTTGCAAGTCGAAAAGCTCAGTTGATAGTTCTTGTCTTTTCAATAGGCATTGACGATTTAGACTTCCTTTACGATTTGGCTTGTCTTGCTTTGGTTGCTTTGTGGCAACTCTTGTTCAAATTTGTAGACAATTTGTGTGCGCTACCCCCGTATCGGCGTGCGCACTCTGTTCTTTAAGGCGGGATGGCGCGGATTTAGATGCGCTTCACGTTGGCTTCACTCCGGAAGGGATAGGCGTCGCGCTTTTTCCGGGCGCCACGCCCGTCGATTCGCCTCCGGCCGTGTGGAATGACTCAAAAAAAAGCCCGGGAGCTGGCGCTCCCGGGCTTCGTTACCCGTGTCAGTGGGATCCGGGGTGAAGCGCGATCAGAACTCCTGCCAGTCGCCGCCGCCCGCAACGGCGGCCATGGGCTTGGCCGCGGCAACGGCCACCGGCCGGCGTGCGGCCGCCTGCGGTGCAGGCGCCTTGGCCGGTCGCTTGACGCTGGCGAGCGCGGCCGGCGGTGCGGCGCGGCGCGGTGCCGTCGGCGCCTGCTGGTCGATCTTGAATAGGGCCACGGCCTGGCTGAGCTGGCCGGCCTGATCCTCCATCGAACGCGCGGCGGCGGTGGCTTCTTCCACCAGGGCGGCGTTCTGCTGGGTGGCTTCGTCCATCTGCATCACGGTCTGGTTGACCTGCTCGATGCCGGCCGACTGTTCCTGCGAGGCGGCGGAGATCTCACCCATGATGTCGGTGACACGCTGCACCGAGGCCACGATCTCCTGCATGGTCTTGCCGGCCTGGTCGACCAGCGCCGAGCCCTGGGCGACGCGGCCGACCGAGTCGTCGATCAGGTCCTTGATCTCCTTGGCCGCATTCGAGGAACGCTGGGCGAGGGTGCGCACCTCGCTGGCGACCACGGCGAAGCCGCGGCCCTGCTCGCCGGCACGCGCCGCTTCCACCGCCGCATTCAAGGCCAGGATATTGGTCTGGAAGGCGATGCCGTCGATGACGCTGATGATGTCGGCGATCTTGCGCGAGGAGGCCTCGATGCCGCTCATGGTCTCGACCACCTGGCCGACCACCGTGCCACCCTGCGAGGCGACCGACGCGGCGCCGCTCGCAAGCTGGTTGGCCTGGCGGGCGTGTTCGGCGTTCTGCTTGACCGTGGAGGTCAGCTCTTCCATCGACGCAGCGGTTTCCTCGAGGCTGGCGGCTTGCTGCTCGGTGCGGCGCGACAGATCGTCGTTGCCGGTGGCGATCTCGCTGGCGGCGGCGTTGATGCTGACCGCGGCAGTCTGGATGCGCGCGACGATGGCCGCCAGTTGTTCGGTGGTGGCGTTGGCATCGTCGCGCATGGTCGCGAACACGCCATGGAAGTCGCCTTGCATGCGCACGGTCAGGTCGCCGGCGGCGATCGACTGCAGTAGGGACGACAGCGCCTGCAGGTTGCCGTCGGCGGTGGCCATCAGCTGGTTGAGGCTCTCGACCATCAGGCGGAAGTCGTACTGGAAGCGTTCGGCGTCGCCACGCACGCTGAAGTCGCCCGCCGCGGCGGCGACGGCCAGGTGCTTGATCTCGCTGTTCATCGCGGTCAGGTTGCGCTTGACCGTGTCCATCGTCTCGGTGAGGTTGGCTTTCTCGCCGGGCAGGCGATCCATGTCCTCGGACAGGTCGCCGATGGCATAGCGGCCCATGATCTGCGCCAGGCGCTCGGTCACCGCGATGTGCGCGGCGGCCAGGGCGTTGCTGTCGCGGACCATGCGCCCGTAGTCGCCTGGGAACACGGTTTCGTCCATGCGGTAGCTGATCTGGCCGGCGTCGTGGCGCTGGGCCATATCGGCCTGCGCGGCCAGCACGGCCTGCAGCTGCTGCTGCATGCGACCCATGGCGTTCAACAGGCGGCCGGTTTCGTCGCGGGCCTCGGTGCGCACGGCATTGTGCATGTCGCCATTGGCGATGGCCTCGGCGGTGCGGGTGGCCAGGCCCAGCGGTGCGGTCAGGCTGCGGGTGATGGTCAGCGCCAGCAAGGCGCTGAGTACCAGGGCCAGCACGGTACCGCCGATCAGCAGCATGCGGCCACGGTGCATCGCGTCCAGCGCCGACTGATAGCCTTCGGCGGCCTGCGACTTCTGCCGGTCGGCGAACTCGCGGATCTTGCTCTGCCACGCCAGGGTTGCCGGCAGCGCTTCGCGATTGAGCATCTCCAGCGCCTGGGCATTCTCGCCCTTTTCGCCCAGCGCGACGATGGCGTCGTTGATCTGTTTCGCAGCGGCGCGTTTGGCGTCCATGTCGGCGCGGATGACGCGGCCGCCGGCGGTGCTGGACAGCTTGTCCATCTTGGCGCGAGCCTCGGCGTAGCGCTCGCGCTGCCGATTGAAGGTCTCCAGCGCCTCTTGCCGCATCGTCGCGTTGGTGGAGGTGGTATAGGTGCTCAGCGCAACCAGCACGGAGGAGTTGGCGTCGAGCATCTGGTTGCTGAATTCGATCTTCGCCATGCGGTCCAGCACGATCATGTCCAGGTGCTTGCGCGCCTCGGCCATGCCGGACAGCCCGATGATCACCAGGACCACCGAAAGAAGAATCAGCACGCCGAAGGCCGCCGACAGGCGGACACCGACGTTGTAGCGTTGCAGAAGGCGGGTCATTTCACATCTCCAAGGGGCGAAAAGGTTGCTCGGCGCGCAGGAATGCGACGTCGGCGGTGGACGCGGGCAGACGCGGACGGCCTGCGCTGGGGGCGGCGCCAGTCACATGGCGTGATGACGGGCGACGCGACAGGCGGGTCGTGCGAAAGCGCCGCACTCGCGACGGTGACCATGGCGTTGGCATGCCCCAGTTCCGCCGGCCATCGCCGACGGCGTCGGTCGATCGCTCGGTGGATGCGTCTTCGGTGTCGCAAGACCGCATGCATGGTGGCCCCCCGTGTACGAATGAAGGAACGACGCGTGTTGTGGCGCGCCGGAGATCCCGGGTGTAGGCAAGCTGACGAAACGGACCAAGGAACGGCAAGTCGAAGCTGCGCGCGTGCCGAAGGCAGGCGCGAAAAGGAACAGTCGTCAGGGCTGCGGTTTCCCCGTTCGGTTTTGCGACTTCAGCGATCGGCGCATGCACCGAGCGATCCCTCTGAAGCGCCGAAGGACCTCCCCAGGCCCTGTCGGCACGCACCGGTGTAGACAAAAAGCGTGCGCTCGATTTGGTATCGACAGGCGCAGGAGATTCTTGAGCGCCTCAGTGCGGTCGTGCCGGCAGTGGTTGCCGTACGCCGCGTCGATGGAGACGATGCGGGCGCCAGCCAGCCAGCCTGGCTGCCCCGCACCGACATCGCGGCATCGCCTATCGAGCGGCCGTGCAGTGCACGGCCGCGCATCGACGCGACTGGGGCGAGGACTCAGAACTCCTGCCAGTCGCTGCTGGCCACCTGGGCAAGCGCAACGGACTGCGGCGCCGGCCGCGGCTTGCGTGGCGGCGCAGACGGCACGCTGCGTGGGGCGGGGCGGGCCGTCGACGCGACCGCGATCGATGCGATCGCCGGCAGGGTATCCAACTTGAACACGGCCACCGCGTCCTGCAACTGCGTGGCCTGTTCCTCCATCGAGCGCGCGGCGGCGGTGGCCTCTTCCACCAGGGCGGCATTCTGCTGGGTGGTCTCGTCCATCTGGGTGACGGTCTGGTTGACCTGCTCGATCCCAGACGCCTGCTCCTGCGAGGCCGCCGAGATCTCGCCCATGATGTCGGTGACGCGCTGTACCGAGGCCACGATCTCGGCCATGGTCTCGCCGGCCTGGCGTACCAGGGTCGAGCCATTGGCCACCTGGTCCACCGAGTCGTCGATCAGGCTCTTGATCTCCTTGGCCGCATTCGAGGAACGCTGGGCCAGGGTCCGCACCTCGCTGGCGACCACCGCGAAGCCGCGACCTTGTTCGCCGGCACGCGCCGCTTCCACCGCCGCGTTCAAGGCCAGGATATTGGTCTGGAAGGCGATGCCGTCGATCACGCCGATGATGTCGGCGATCTTCTTCGACGAGGCCTCGATGCCGCTCATGGTTTCGACCACCTGGCCGACCACGCTGCCGCCTTGCGAGGCCACCGAGGCGGCGCCCGCTGCCAACTGGTTGGCCTGGCGCGCGTGCTCGGCATTCTGCTTGACGGTGGAGGTCAGCTCCTCCATCGACGCAGCGGTTTCTTCCAGGCTGGCGGCCTGCTGCTCGGTGCGGCGCGACAGGTCGTCGTTGCCGGCGGCGATCTCGGTCGAGGCCGCGTTGATGCTGACCGCCGCGGTCTGGATGCGACCGACGATGCCGGTCAGTTGTTCGACGGTGGCGTTGGCGTCGTCGCGCATGGTAGCGAACACGCCGTGGAACTCGCCTTCCATGCGCGCGGTGAGGTCGCCGGCGGCGATGGACTGCAGCAAGGCCGACAGCTTGCCCAGGTTGTGGTCGCTGACCTCCATCATCGCGTTGAGGTCCTGCACCATCAGCCGGAAATCGTGCTGGAAGTGCGCCGCATCGCCGCGGGCGCTGAAGTCGCCGGCGGCGGCGGCCGCGGCCAGACGCTTGATCTCGGTGTTGATCGCCAACAGGCTGGCCTTGGCCGCATCCATCGACTCGTGCAGGACGGCGCGGCTACCGGGCAGGCGCCGGGCGTCGCGGCGCAGGTCGCCGTTGGCGTATTCGTTGAGCACGCCGATGGCGTCGACGATGGCGTCCAGATGCTCGAACATCATGGTGTTGATGCCCTTGCTCAGCTCGCCGTACACGCCGGGGAAGTCCTGCGGCATGCGGTGGGTCACGTCCTTGTCGGCATGCAGTTCGATCATCAGCGCCGTTTCGCTGGAGAAGCGCTGCAACTGGGTCTGCATGCGGCCCATCGCGACCAGCAGGCGGCCGGGTTCGTCGCGCGCCTCGGTGGCCACGTGGTTGTCCAGGCGTCCATCGGCAATGGCTTCGGCGGCGCGGGTGGCCTGGTTCAGCGGTCCGGTCAGGCTGCGGGTGATGGTCCAGGCCAGCAGGCCACTGACGATCAGCACGGCCAGGCCGCCGCCGAGCAGCATGTTGCGGCCATCGGTCATCGCCTCGGTGGCCGTGGCATAGGCCTGCTTCATCTGCGCGTCCTGGATATCGGCGTTTTCCCGAATCTTGGCCTGCCAGGCGGCTGTGGCCGGTCGCGCCTTTTCGTTCAATAGGGCTTGCGCTTCGTCGTTGCGATTGGCCGCGCCGAGCGCAATCACCTGATCGTTGATCTTGCCTGCGACCGTCCGTTGCGCATCGATCTCCGCGCGCAGCGTGCGGATGCGCTCGCTGGTTGAAGGGAACGCATCGAGTTGCCTGCGCATCTCCATATAGTGCGCGCGATGCTGCTTGATTTCCGCCAGTGCTTCCCGGTTGAGCTGTTCGCTGCTCACCATTGCCAAGGTGCCGAGCGCGACCAGGATGTTGGCGTTGTCGTCGAGCATGCCGTTGCTGATGCGGATCTTCTCGACGTTGATCTTGACGATGCGGTCCAGCTCGTTCCGCGCCCGCGACATGGACAGCAGGCCGGCCGCGACCAGCAGGCAGGACAGCAGGATCAATAGGCCGAACGCGCCGCCGAGGCGGCGGCCCACGTTGTAGCGTTGCAAGAGCGACGTCATGTTGGAACCCCCTGAAAATGGACGAGTCACGGCGTGGTCGGTAGCAGGGAAAACCGGTCGTAATGCTGGTTTCATCTGTGATGAAGTGCGTAAAACAGGCGAGAGGCATGCGAAAACATGCGCTCAAGCCACGCAAACACGACACACGACCCGTTTTCCCCGTTGCTGCGGCACGGCTTCAGCGACCGGCAGCTCCTCCGATCGCTCCCCTGAAGCGCCGGTTCCACCTCCCCAGGTGGGACCGACACGCACATGTAGACAAAAACTGTGCGCTCAATTGGCTATCGGCACCCTTGGCGCTTTCTTGAGGGCCGCGTTGCGGTCTTTGCAGTTCGGATGTGGGGCCACGTGGAGGCATCTGCTTGCAGTGCGTGTCCTGTTTCTAGCGACTGCGTACGCAGACACGCCGATCTGCAGCGCGCACCGCAAACAAAAAGCCCCGGCATCGCTGCCGGGGCTCGTGTGTGGCGTTGCGCGGGAGGGCGGGGCGGTCAGGCCGCCTGCTGCACCCGCAGCGAGCGGACCAGGCCACCGATGTCCACGATCAGGGCGACGCGGCCGTCGCCGAGGATGGTGGCACCGGAGATGCCGCTGATGCGCCGGTAGTTGTTCTCGATGTTCTTGACCACCACCTGCTGCTGGCCGATCAGTTCGTCCACTTCCAGCGCCAGCTTCTGCCCGTCGGCCTCGACCACCACCACCAGCGGTTCTTCGCTCTGCTCGATGCGGCCGAAGCCGTAGGAGTCGCTGAGCGAGAGGATCGGCAGGTATTCGCCACGGACCCGCAGCACGCGGCCTTCGCCGGCCATGGTGCGGATGTCGTCGGCCTTGGGCTGCAGCGCCTCGATGACGTAGGCCAGCGGCAGGATCAGGGTTTCGCCCGACACCGCCACGGTCATGCCGTCGAGGATCGCCAGGGTCAGCGGCAGGCGGATCAGCACGCGGGTGCCGCGGCCGGATTCGCTTTCCAGCTGCACTTCGCCGCCCAGGCCCTGGATGTTGCGGCGGACCACGTCCATGCCGACGCCACGGCCGGACAGGTCGGTGACCGCGTCGGCGGTGGAGAAGCCCGGGGCGAAGATCAGGTCCCAGACCTGCGCATCGCTCGGGTTGTCCGGCACGGCGATGCCGCGTTCGGCGGCCTTGGCCAGGATGCGGTTGCGGTTGAGGCCGGCGCCGTCGTCGCTGACTTCGATGACGATGTGGCCGCCCTGGTGCGAGGCCGCCAGGGTGATGGTGCCGGTCTCGTCCTTGCCGGCGGCGCGGCGCGCCTCCGGCAGTTCCAGGCCGTGGTCGATCGAGTTGCGCACCAGGTGCACCAGCGGATCGGCGATCTTCTCGATCAGGCCCTTGTCCAGCTCGGTGCCCTCGCCGATCGTGCGCAGGCGCACCTGCTTGCCGAGGCGGGTGGAGAGGTCGCGGACCAGGCGCGGGAAGCGGCGGAACACCGCGTCCACCGGCAGCATGCGCACGCCGATCACCGCTTCCTGCAGGTCGCGGGTGTTGCGTTCGAGCAGGTCCAGGCCGGCGAACAGGCGCTCGGCCACCGCCTGGTCCAGGCCGGTGGAGACCTGCTTGAGCATGGCCTGGGTGATGACCAGTTCGCCGACCAGGTTGATCAGCGCGTCGACCTTGTCGACGCTGACGCGGATCGAGCTTTCCGCTTCGTGCGCGGCGGCGGCGTTGCCGGCCGGCGCGTTGGCAGCCACGGCAGCGGCTGGCGCCGCGGTGGCGGCGGTCGGCGGCGCGGTCAGCACCGGCGCCGGCGCAGTGGCCAGGCTCGGCGGCGGCACCGGACGGATCTCCAGTTCGCAGTCGTCGATGACCCAGGCGAAGGTGTCTTCGATCGCGCTGCGCGGGATCTTGCCGACCAGGCCCAGGTCCCAGGCCAGGTAGGCCTCGAGCGGATCGAGTTCGGCGAAGCCGGGCAGGCGCGTGCTGCGGCAGGCGACCTGCAGCGGGCCGAGGTGTTCGAGTTCGCGGATGATGCGCAGCGGGTCGTTGCCGCTCATGAACAGCGACGGCGCCGGAGTGAAGCCGATCTGCCAGGCTTCCGGCTCGGCCGGCTGGTTCGCCGCCGGGGTGGCGACGGTGGGCGCGGCCGGGCCGCCGTTCAACGCGTGCTGCAGGCGCTCGTGCACGGCCTTGACCGCGGCCGGATCGGCCGGGACGCCGTGTTCGGCTTCGCGCAGCAGGGCGCGCAGCACGTCCACCGAGCCGAGGATGGCGTCGATCGCGTGCGCTTCGACTTCGCGCTTGCCGGCGCGCAGTTCGTCGAGCAGCGTCTCCAGCACGTGGGTGAGGCCGGCCATCGCCTCGAAACCGAAGGTGGCGGCGCCGCCCTTGATCGAGTGCGCGGCGCGGAACACCGAGTTGATGGTCTCGGGGTCGCGATTGCCTTCTTCCAGCGACAGCAATCCGGCTTCCATCGCATCCAGCCCTTCGCGGCTTTCCTCGAAGAAGGTGGCGTGGAAACGTTGCAGGTCCATGCTCATGGGGCGGGAATCCGGAAAAGGAGGGGAGGGATCAGCCCAGGACTTTCTGGACGGTGGCGATCAACTGTTCGGGATTGAACGGCTTGACCAGCCAGCCGGTCGCACCGGCCGCCTTGCCCTCGGACTTCTTCTCCGCCGCCGACTCGGTGGTCAGCATCAGCATCGGGGTGAACTTGTAGTCCGGCAGTTGCCGCAGTTCGCGGATCAGGGTGATGCCGTCCATGTTCGGCATGTTGACGTCGGTGACCACCGCGTTGAAGCGCTGGCCCTTGGCGCGGCCCAGCGCGACCGCGCCGTCTTCGGCTTCTTCGACGGCAAAGCCGGCCGAGGTGAGGGCGAAGGAGACCATCTGGCGCATCGACGCCGAATCGTCCACTACCAAGATACGTGCGCTCATGCCGCGTTCTCCACAGATTTCAGATTGTCAGGGGTTGCAGGAAGGCCCAGCGATTCGCTGACCCCTAGCAGGCGTGCCGCGTCGCGAAAGGTGGCGTTGCAGGCCTCGAATTCGGTGCGCTTGCCGTCCTTGCGACGGGCATCGACGAATGCGCACAGCACCTGTACGGATGCGGTATGGATGCGGCGGACTTCGCCGGCGTCCAGCCGCAGCACGTCGTCCGACGCAAGGAACGCGGTCAGGCGTTGTTTCAGGTCGGCGCTGGTCTCGATACCGAGATCTTCGCCAAGGGGGACTGTGCTCATCATTGCTCCGCACCAATGGTTCTATGGCAGATAACGGCCGTGGCCTGAAAAGCTTTAGCGGCGGTTGGAAAGTGCGGCACCGTTCCCAGTTGCCGCCCGCCGGCCCGGGTCAGTGCAGCAGTTGCTCGGCGTCGAGCAGGATCATCGGCTGCTGCGCCAGCCGCGCCACGCCGCGGAACAGATGGTTGGAAATGCGGCAGATGCGGGCGTTGTCCGGCGGCTCGATCTGCTGGTCGCTGAGGCTGGCCACGTCTTCCACCGCGGACACGCGCAGGCCCAGGGTCTCGCCATTCTCTTCCAGCACCACCACCCGGGTCTGCATGTCCATCTCGATCGGCGCCGCGCCCAGGTGCACGCCGAGGTCGAGCACCGGCACCACCTGGCCGCGCAGGTTCATGATGCCGAGCATGGCCGGCGGCGTGCCGCGCAGCGCCAGCAGCGGCACAGGCAGCACCACTTCCTGCACCTTCAGCAGTTCCAGCGCGTAGGCCTGCTCGCCGCAGCGCAGGCGCAGCCAGCGGGTGCGGCGCTCGGCCAGGCGTTCGGGGGCGATGGCCGAGCCATGCGGCACGGCCGGTGCCATGAAGGCCTGCAGGTTCGGCGGCAGCTTCGCGCCGGCGGCCTGGGCGCGGCTGGCTTCGGCGCGGCGTTCCGGCGGCACCGCCATCGGCGGACGCTTGACCGCGCGCGCGGCGGCGGCATCGTCTTCGGCGGCCAGATCGCGCGGCACGGCGGCACGCTGCCGCTCCATCGCCGCGACCGCGTCCAGGTCGGCCTGGCGCTCGGCCTGCTGGGCCGGGGTCAGCGCGGCGGGCGCGGGTGCTGCTTGCGACATGATGCCGGCCAGGGCTGGATCGGAATCGGCTTCGGCCAGCACCGCGGCAGCGATTTGCTCGGGCGTCGGGCCGGCCGGCGCAGGTGCGAGCGCCTGCTGCGACATGATGCCGGCAAGGGCCGGATCGGAATCGGCTTCGGCCAGGACCGCGGCGGCGATCTGTTCGGGCGTCGGACCAGCCGGCGCGGGCGCCAGCGCCTGCTGCGACATGATGCCGGCCAGGGCCGGATCGGAATCGGCTTCGGCCAGGACCGCGGCAGCGATTTCTTCGGGCGTCGGGCCGGCCGGCGCGGGCGCCAGCGCCTGCTGCGACATGATGCCGGCCAGGGCCGGATCGGAGTCGGCTTCGGCCAGGACCGCGGCGGCGATTTCTTCGGGCGTCGGACCGGCCGGCGCGGGCGCCAGCGCCTGCTGCGACATGATGCCGGCCAGGGCCGGATCGGAGTCGGCTTCGGCCAGGACCGCGGCGGCGATCTGTTCGGGCGTCGGACCGGCCGGTGCGGGCGCCAGCGCCTGCTGCGACATGATGCCGGCCAGGGCCGGATCGGAGTCGGCTTCGGCCAGGACCGCGGCGGCGATCTGCTCCGGGGTCGGTCCGGTTGCGGTCGGGGCGGGCGCCGTCGTCGCGGCGTCCGCTTGCACGTCGGCGACCGCGACCGGCGCGGGGCTCGGCGGCACGGCCTTCTGCTCCTCGGCGATCACGTCGTGGAGCAGGCCTTCCAGATAATCGTCGATGATCCCGGGGGTGCTCATGCGGCTTGCTCCATCGGCGTGGCGTCGCTGGCGATCAGCCATTCCAGCGCGCGGCGGTAGGCGGCCAGGCCGCGGCCCGGGTAGTCGCCCGGCACGCCGGCCACCGTCAGCGCCTTGACGTTGCAGATCTTGGTGTCGACCGGGATGGCGTCTTCCCACACCCGCTCGCCGTAGCTGTCCTGCATTTGCCGCAAGGTCTCGTTGCCGGCGCGGGTGCGCTTGTCGAACAGGGTCGGCAGGATCGAGGCGGGCAGCGGCCGGCGCCGCGAGCGCTCGACCATGTCCACGGTGCGGACCATGCTGGCCAGGCCGTGCAGGGCCAGCGGCTCGGCCTGGGTCGGGATGATCACGCGGTCGGCCGCCGCCAGCGCGTTGATCATCAGCAGGCCCAGGGTCGGCGGGCAGTCGAGCAGGATGTAGTCGTGCTGGCCGGCGTGGCGGGCCATGGCCTGCTGCAGCGCCAGGCCCAGGCCGGGCTGGTTGGCGCTGCGCCGTTCCAGCGTGGCCAGCGCGGTCTGCCCGCAGACGAAGCTCAGACGCTCGACCGCGGTGTCGCGGGCCAGCGCGGCGAGTTCGCCCGGCGGGGTCGCGAACAGGTCGAGCACGCCCGGCGGCTGCGGTTCCTGCGGCACGTCGAAGGCCCGGGTCAGCGAGGCGTGCGGATCGAGATCGAGCATCAGCACGCGGTGCCCGAGCATGGCCAGCCCACGGCCCAGGGCCAGCGTGGTGGTGGTCTTGCCCACGCCACCTTTCTGGTTGGCGATCGCCCAGATGCGCATCAGTTGACTCCTTCAATGGCAGGTACTGCGCGGGGGCCGCCGGCGTTGCCGGGGGCCGCCGCGGCGGGGGGTGTCGGGGTGGCCGGCACGGCGCCGGCGCTCAAACGATCGGAGGCCGACGGCGTCGCATCGCCGCTGTCGCCGGAGTCGGCCAGGATCACCAGCACCACGCGGCGGTTGGCGTTGCGGCCGGCCGGCGTGTCGTTGCTGGCGCGCGGGCGGAACTGGCCGTAGCCGATCATCGACAGCCGCGAGGGCTGCAGGCCCTGGTCGGCGAACAGGTGGACCACGCTGGCCGCGCGCGCCGCCGACAGTTCCCAGTTCGAGGGGAACTGCGCGGTGGCGATCGGGGTGTTGTCGGTGTAGCCCTCCACGCGCACCCCGTTGGGCACGCCGGACAGCACCTGCGCCAGTTCGGACAGGGTGGCGCGCGCGCTCTGGTCGAGCGCGGCCGAGCCGGAGCCGAACAGGATGTCGCTGTTGATCTCCACTTCGATCCACAGCCCGGCGCGGCGCACGGTGATCAGCTTCTTCTGGATCAGCGGCGCCAGCGCGGCGCCGAGGCGATCGGCGATGCTGTCGAGCTGGCGCTGCGCGCGTCGCAGCTGCTGCGCGTCGCGCAGGTCGTCGCCGCGCTGCGCGTTGCCCGAGGGCAGGCGGTTGGGATCTGGCAGGGTCAGCGCCGGGCTGGACTTGATCGGGGTCGGCCGCTCGCCGCCCTGGCCCTGCAGCGCGTGGTCGCCGACCTGCACCGGACGCAGGGTCGTCGGGGTGCCGCCGAACGCGGCGCTCATCGCGTCGGCCATGACCCGGTACTTGGCTTCGTTGATCGTGGACAGCGCGTACATCACCACGAAGAAGGCGAGCAGCAACGTCATCAGGTCGGCATAGGGGATGGCCCATGCCTCGTGGTTGGCGTGCTCGTCGTGGGAGTGCTTGCGGGCCATTCGGAACTCAATGCAAGAATCCGGCCAGTTTCGATTCGATGTTGCGCGGGTTCTCGCCCTGGGCGATGGCGATCAACCCTTCGATGATCATTTCGCGCTCGCCGCAGCTGTGCTTGATCACGCTCTTGAGCTTGGCGGCCATCGGCAGGAACAGCAGGTTGGCCGAGGCGATGCCGTAGATGGTGGCGGTGAACGCGGCGGCGATGCCGTGGCCGAGCTTGCTCGGGTCGGCCAGGTTCTTCATCACCGCGATCAGGCCCAGCACCGCGCCGATGATGCCCAGTGTTGGCGCGTAGATGCCCATGCCCTCGAACACCTTGGCCGCGGCCAGGTCGCAATGTTCCTGGCCTTCCAGGTCGATCTCCAGCATGTGCCGGATCGCTTCCGGCTCCACGCCGTCCACCAGCATCTGCAGGCCCTTGCGCACGAACGGATCCTGCTGCTGCGGCACCTGGTTCTCCAGGCCGAGCAGGCCCTGGCGGCGCGCGATGTTGCTCCATTCCACGATCTGCTTGAGCAGCGCCTGGCGGTCGCTCGGCGGCGGCCACAGGATCCACTTGGCGATCTGGAACGCACGGCGGAACACGGAGGGCGGGGTGTGCACCAGGATCGCGGCGACGGTGCCGACGATCACGATCACGAACGCAGCCGGCGACCACAGCGCCGAAATGCCGGCGCCCTTGAGGATGCTGCCGCCGATGAGCGACAGAATCGCCAACAGCAGGCCGATGAGACTGAGCTTGTCCATGCAGGAGGTATCGGCCAGGGGGCTTGGGACTTGATGGGTTGGGGGCCGGGAATGGGGAATGGGGAGTCGATGAAGCCGGGATTCGGGAATGGGAATTCGGGAATCGCAAAAGCGCGCGCACGCCAACCGCTCATCCCGGCTCTATCGCGTCGCGGCTGAAGCCGCTCCCACATTGGGGGTGAGGTACACGGGAGCTGCTGTTGCGATTCCCGAATCCTGATTCCCGAATCCCAGCCTCACCGCGTCGCGGCTGAAGCCGCTTCTACGGCGGAATCAGGGGAAAACGAAGCGCCAGGGAACCCGCTCTTACGATTCCCCAATCCCCATTCCCCAATCCCGGCTTTCAGGCCTTCAAGCCATCCACATCCAGGATCAGCGCCAGGCGGCCGTCGCCGATGAGGGTGGCGCCGGCGTAGCCGGGCAGGCCGCGCAGAGAGCGCGGCAGCGGCTTGATCACCACTTCCTCGCGGCCGCGGACCTGGTCCACGACCAGGCCCATGCGCGATTCGCCGGCCTGCAGCACCACCACGGTGAGCAGCGGCAGTTGCGGGGCGTCGATGTTGAGCCACTGGCGCAGGTCCACCAGCGGCAGGGTGTGCGACTGCCGGTCGAGCACGGCGCGGCCGTCGAACCAGCCCAGCGAGCGGCGCGGGGCGTGCAGCACTTCCACCACGCGCGCCAGCGGCAGCGCGTAGACGGTATCGCCGGCCTGCACCAGCAGGGTCGGCAGGATCGCCAGGGTCAGCGGCACGCGGATCAGGAAGCGGCTGCCGCGGCCCAGTTCCGACTGGATCTGGATCTGCCCGCTGAGTTCGCGGATGCGCGACTGCACCACGTCCATGCCCACGCCGCGGCCGGAGATGTCGGTGACTTCGGATTTGGTCGAGAAGCCGGGCAGGAACACCAGGTGCAGGCATTCCTCGGTGGTCAGGCGGGCGGCGGCCTCGGGGTCGATCAGGCCCTTCTCGCGGGCCTTGGCGCGCAGCCGTTCCGGGTCGATGCCGGCGCCGTCGTCCTGCACCTCGATGCTGACGTAGTCGCCTTCCTGCTGCGCCGACAGGCGCACGTGGCCGCCGCGCGGCTTGCCGGTGGCTTCGCGCAGCGCCGGGGCTTCGATGCCGTGGTCGATCGCGTTGCGCACCAGGTGCACCAGCGGATCGGCCAGCGCCTCGACCAAGTTGCGATCGAGCTCGGTGTCGGCGCCGATCAGTTCCAGTTCCACTTCCTTGTTGAGCGAGCGGGCGACGTCGCGCGCCACCTTGGGGAAGCGCGAGAACACCTTGCCCACCGGCTGCATGCGCGTGCGCATCACCGCCGACTGCAGGCGCGCGGTGGCGATGTCCAGGCTGCTGACCGCGCGGTCCAGTTCCTCGTCGCGCAGGCGCACGCGCAGGGTCTTGAGGCGGTTGCGCGAGAGCACCAGTTCGCCGATCAGGTTGACGATCGCGTCCAGGCGCTTGGTGTCCACGCGCACGGTGTGTTCGGCTTCGGCGGCCTTGGCCGGGGCGGCCGCGGCCTTGGGCGCGGCGCTGGGCGCGCGCGGCGCCGGCTGCAGCGCCTGCGGCGTGGCCGTCGGCGGTGCATCGCCGTGCAACTGGTCCAGCAGCGCTTCGAATTCGTCGTCGCTGATCAGGTCTCCCGCGGCCGCGGCGGTGGCCGGGACGGCGGCGGGCGCGGGCGCGGCGCTCTTCGCGGGTGCGGGCGCCGGCGCGTCGTCGCCGTGCGCGTCGAACTGCGCGATCAGCTCCGGCGGCGCGCGCGGCGGCTCCTGGCCGCTGCCGAAGGCATCGAGCATCGACTGCAGGTAGTCCAGCGACTGCTGCGCGGCGTCGAAGTGCCGCGCCTGCAGGGTGGCCTGGCCGGCACGGGCCATGCCCAGGGTTTCCTCCGCCGCGTGGCACAGCTCGACCATGGCGTTGATCGCCAGGAAGCCGGCGCCGCCCTTGAGCGTGTGGAAGCCGCGGAACACGGCGTTGAGCTGGCCGCTGTCCTCGGGCGCCTGCTCCAGCGACACCAGCTGCTCGCCGAGCCGGTCCAGGATCTCCTGGGCCTCGATGATGAAGTCGGCAGCGATGTCGTCGGGTACGGCGCTCATAGCGTTACAGTCCCAGGCCCGAGAGCAGGTCGTCGGCGTCGTGCTGCGACACGCCGTGGCGGTCCAGGCCGGGCAGGGCCGGGCCGGCCAGGCTGCCGTCGGCCTTCTTGTTTTCTTCCTTCGGCGGCAGACCCAGCGCGCCGAAGCCCTCGTGCACGCGGCGCACGATGCCGGCGACGCGACGGATGATCTGCCCGGTCAGGTCCTGGAAGCTCTGCGCCAGGGCCATTTCGGTGAGGTTGTGGCGGATCTTGTCGAGGATCTCGCCCTGGTCGCCGCTGAGGCCGCCGGCGGCGAGCTGGTCGGCCAGCGCACGGCATTCCTCGGCCAGGTCCAGGGTGCGGTGGCTGGCCTGTTCGGTCATCTCCACCACGTGGTCCAGGCGCGAGCAGGCGTCGTCCAGCTCGCCGGCCTCGCTGGGCACCACCGGCAGTTCGCCGAGCGCCTGCCCCAGATCGCGCGCGAGCCGGCTCAGACCCTGCATCATCGGCCGCGTGCGCCAGGCGGCGAGGGTGTCGATCTCCCTGCGCCAGCCGGCCTCGTCGCCGTTCTCCAGCGCGTCCAGCGCGCCTTGCAGGCGTTCGATCAGGGCGGTACGTTCGGCGGTGGCTTCCATTTAGGCGGTCGCTCCCAGGCGTTCGAAGATCTTGCCCAGCTTCTCCTGCAGCGTCTGCGCGGTGAACGGCTTGATGATGTAGCCGTTCACGCCGCACTGCGCGGCCTCGATGATCTGCTCGCGCTTGGCCTCGGCGGTGACCATCAGCACCGGCAGGTGCTTGAGCTTGTCGTCGGCGCGGATGTTGCGCAGCAGATCGATGCCGGTCATGCCCGGCATGTTCCAGTCGGTGACCACGAACTCGAACGGCGCCGAGCGCAGCGCGGCCAGGGCGCTGTTGCCGTCTTCGGCCTCGGCGGTGTTGGTGAAGCCCAGATCGCCGAGCAGATTCTTGACGATGCGTCGCATCGTCGAGAAATCGTCCACGATCAAAATCCGCATGTTCTTGTTCACCACTGACTCCTAAGGGTTCCTATTCTTCGTCTTCCAGACCGGCATCGGCGACCTCGAACGCCTTCAGGCGTCCGCGCAACCGTACCGTGGCCTGGCCATGGATCTGACACACGCGCGACTCGCTGACCCCGAGCACCGCGCCGATTTCCTTGAGGTTCAATTCCTGCTCGTAGTACAGCGACAGCACCAACTGCTCGCGTTCGGGCAACTGCGCGATGGCCTTGCCCAGCTCGCGGCCGAATTCGCTGCGCTCGAGCATCTGCTGCGGATTGGGTCCGCCCTTGGCGATGGTATCCAGTTCGCCATGGTCCTCGATGCGCGACTCCAGGCTCAGCACCTGGCCGCGGGCGGCATCTTCCATCAAACGCAGGTATTCGGGAAGCGGCATGTCCATCGCCGCGGCCACTTCGTTGGCGGCGGCGGCGCGGCCGGTGCTCTGTTCGATCTTGCGGATCGCCGAGGCGGCGTCGCGGGCGCGGCGGTGCACCGAGCGCGGCACCCAGTCGCCGCGGCGGATCTCGTCGATCATCGCGCCGCGGATGCGGATCGAGGCGTAGGTCTCGAACGAGGCGCCCTGTTCGGCGTCGTAGCTGCGCGAGGCCTCGATCAGGCCGATCATGCCGGCCTGGATCAGGTCGTCGATCTCGACGCTGGCCGGCAGCCGCGCCGCCAGGTGGTGGGCGATGCGCCGGACCAGGTCCGAGTGCTGGGTGATGTAGTCGTTGGCACTGTTGCGCTGGACGGCGCGGTAATGGGCGGCGGCGTTCATGCGGCCACCCCGCGCTGGATGATGCGCTCGACGAAGAACTCGACGTTGCCGCGCGGGGCGGTCGGCGCCTGCCAGCGTGCGGTGCGCCGGGCGATCTCGGAGATCGCCTGCGCCGACGGGCTGGACGGGTAGGCCTTGACCACCGGCTGCTGGCGCTGCACCGACAGGCGCAGCCAGTCGTCCTGCGGCACGCAGCCCAGGTAGTTCAGCGACACGTCGCCGAGGAACTTCTCGCAGACCCGGCTGAGCTTGTCGTACAGCAGGCGGCCTTCGTTGAGGTCGCGGACCATGTTGGCGACGATCTGCACCCGGTCCACGCCGCGCTCGCGCGAGAGGACCTTGATCAGGGCGTAGGCGTCGGTGATCGAGGCCGGCTCGTCGCAGACCACCACCACCGCGTCCTGCGCGGCCTGGCAGAAGGTCAGCACGCTGTCGGTGATGCCGGCGGCGGTGTCGACGATCATCACGTCCAGCTCGCGCTGCAGCTCGGAGAACACGTTGACCAGGCCGACGTGCTGGGCCGGCGGCAGCTCGGCCATGTAGCGGCGGCCGGAGGCAGCGGGCACCACCATCAGCCCGTTGGGCATGTCGATCAGCACCTCTTCCAGGGTGCAGCGCCCGGCGACCAGGTCGGCCACGGTGAACTTGGGGGTCAGCCCGAGCAGCACGTCGACGTTGGCCAGGCCCAGGTCGGCGTCCAGCAGCAGGGTGCGCTTGCCCATGTCGGCCAGCGCCATGGACAGGTTCACCGAGATGTTGGTCTTGCCCACGCCGCCCTTGCCGCCGGTCACGGCGATGGTGCGCACCGGACCCAGCGGTTCGCTGCGCGTCGCCGACAGGGGGAAGGCATTGGTCAGATTGACGTAGTCACGCGACGGCATGGGTCTGCTCCGGAGTACAGGGCTTATCGGCAGCGCGCCGCAAATCTTCAAGGCGCAATACCAGGCTGGCGGCGTTGGCGCGGTGCAGGTCGTCCGGCACACGCTGTCCATCGGTCACCCAGGTGATGGGGAGGCGGTGGTCCACGACCACCGACAAGGCACTGCCGAACCGCCCGGTCTCGTCCAACTTGGTCAGGATGACCCCCTGTGGGTCGGCGCCGGCGAACCGGCGCACCACCTCGTCCAGGTCGGAGAAATGGGCGTTGGCGGGGAGGACCAGCAAGGATCGGACCACGCGCGAGGCGCGCAGCCAGTGCAGCTGGGCGGCCAGGGCGCGGTCGCGCTGGCCCATGCCGGCGGTGTCGATCAGTACCAGCTTGTAGTCGGCCAGGCGCTCCAGCAGCTGCTGCAGCGCGGCGTCGCTGTCGGCCTCGTGCACGGCGATGCCGAGCTGGCGGCCGTAGCTGTGCAGCTGTTCGCGGCCGCCGACGCGGATGGTGTCGGTGGTGACCAGGGCCACGTCGCGGGCGGCATGGCGCTCCAGGAAGCGCGAGGCCAGCTTGGCGATGGTGGTGGTCTTGCCGGCGCCGGTCGGGCCGATCAGGGCGATCACGCCGCCTTCCTCGAGCGGGTCCAGCGCGGCGATCGGCAGGCGCTTGGACAGCAGGCCCAGCATCAGCCCACGGCCGCGGTGCAGCTCGAGGTCGGCGGGGATCTGCATGACCACGTCGCGGGTGATGCCGCTGTCGAAGCCGTAGTCGTCCATCAGCTCCAGCGCCTGGGCGCGGACCGGCGAGCCGCGCAGGCGCTCGTCGGTGAGGCGGTTCATCTCGCGCTCGATCATCTGCCGCATCAGCGACAGTTCGTCGCGCAGCTGCGTCAATTGTTCGTCGTTCTGCGGGGCGGGGAAGGTCGGCACTGCCGCCAGCGCCGCGGCCGCCGGGATCCCGGCAGCGGCCGGCGCATCGGCGGTCGCGACGGGCGCGGCCGGGGCCGGGCTCGCCACCGGGGTCAGCGCCACCGCGGGCACGTCGTCGCGCCAGGCCGGCACGGCCTCGGCGGCCGGCGCCGCGGTGGCGGCGGCGAACGGACTGGGCATGGGCACGCTGATCGGGGCGTTGCGGAACACGTCCTCGGGGATGCTGAACTCGGCGCGGCCGGTGACCGGCGCTGCGGCCTTGGCCGGGGCGGCCTGGCGTGCGGCGGCAGCCGGGGCGGCCGCGGCGGGCATCGCCGAGGCGGCCAGCGCCGCCGGCTGGGTCAGCGGCCGTGCGGCGGGAGCGGCCGGCGCGGCACCGCCGCGGCGCTCGCTGATCGCGGCCATCATCGCCATCGCCGGGCTGGCGGCGGCGTCGCCGCGTGCGGCACGCGGGGCCGCAGCGGCCGGCGCCTGGCTCGCCGCGGCGGCGCGCGGCGCCTCGTCCGGGCGCACCGCATCCAGCGCCCGCTGCACCAGGGCCTCGTCGTAGTTGCTGGCGGCCACGATCTCGATGCCCTCGTCGGTGCGCCGGTTGGACAGGATCACCGCATCCGGCCCGTGCTCGTCGCGCACCATCCGGAAGGCGGTGCGCATGTCGGGGGCGACAAAGCGTTTGATCTTCATGGGTGGGAGCCGGGAATGGGGAGTGGGGAATGGGGAATTGATGCGTGATCGGTGCCGATACGTGGCGGGCCGCGGTGTCGTGTCCGGTTTTTCGTGATCGTGTTCATTGCTCTCTCCGCTGCCGGGGCAAGGGTGCGATTCCCCATTCCCTGTTCCCGTTTCCCGTCATCTCAACTGATCGTGCCCACCAGCTTCAGCCGCTTGTCCTCCGGCACTTCGCTGTAGGACAGGACCGACAGCGCGGGGACGCTGTGGCGGACCAGGCGGGCGAGGGCGGCGCGGACCTGCGCCGGCACCAGCACCACCGCCGGTTCGTTGCGCGCCTCCTGCTTGCTCACGCAGTCCGCCAGACTTTGGTGCAAGCGTTCGGCCAGTCCGGGTTCCAGCGCCGCGCCGTTGCCCTGGGTAGAGTCCTGCAAGACGCGTTCCAATTGCGGGGCCAGGGTGAACACCGGCAGTTCCGGGGCCATGCCGGCGATCTCCTGGACGATGAACCGGCCCAGGGCGTTGCGCACGGCGGCGGTGAGCGCGCCGGGTTCCTGACTCTGCGGGGCGTGCTCGACCAGGGCCTCGACGATCTTGCGCAGCTGCCGCACCGGGATCTTCTCGATGAGCAGGTTCTGCAGCACCCGCACCACCACCGACAGCGGCAGCGCCTTGGGGGTGAGGTCCTCGACCAGCTTGGGCGCGCTCTTGGCCAGGGTCGCCAGCAGCTGCTGCACTTCCTCGTGGCCGAGCAGTTCCGGGGCGTGCTCGCGGATCAGGTGCGAGAGGTGGGTGGCGATCACCGTGGCCGGGTCGACCACGGTGTAGCCCATGGTCTCGGCCTGGGCGCGCAGGTGCGGCTGGATCCAGATCGCATCCAGGCCGAACGCCGGGTCCTTGCCGGGAATGCCGTCGATCTTGCCGAGCGCGCCGCCCGGGTCCAGCGCCAGCTCGCGGTCCGGGTGGATGTCGGCGGTGGCCACCGGCACGCCGTGCACCAGCAGGCGGTAGGCGTTGGCCGGCAGTTCCAGGTTGTCGCGGATGTGCACCGGCGGCACCAGGAAACCGATGTCCTGGGTCAGCTTGCGGCGCACGCCCTTGATCCGCGCCATCAGCTCGCCACCCTGGGTCTTGTCCACCAGCGGGATCAACCGGTAGCCGACCTCCAGGCCCAATGGGTCGATCGGGCGCAGTTCGTCCCAGCCCAGTTCGGCATTGGCCTGAGCGGCGGCCGCGGCCTGTGGTGCCGCCTCGGCCGCGGCCGGCGGCGGCAGCAGGCTGCGCTTCCACATCTTCCAGGCCAGCAGGCCCAGGATCAGCGCCAGCGTCAAGAAAGCGACGTTGGGCATGCCCGGGATCAGGCCGACCAGGCCCAGGATCGCCGCGGCCACCGCCAGCGCCTTATGCTGGCCGAACACCTGGCCCATCATCGAGGCGCCCATGTCCTGCGAGCGCGAGGCGCGGGTGACCAGCATCGCCACCGCCGAGGACACCAGCAGCGCCGGCAGCTGCGCGACCAGGCCGTCGCCGATCGACAGCAGGGTGTAGGTGGAGGCGGCCTGCGCCACCGGCATGCCGTGCTGCAGCACGCCGACCGCCATGCCGCCGATCAGGTTGATGAACAGGATCAGGATGCCGGCGATGGCGTCGCCGCGGATGAACTTGCTGGCGCCGTCCATCGAGCCGTAGAAGTCCGCTTCCTCGCGCACTTCCTCGCGGCGGGCCTTGGCTTCCTCGCGGGTCAGCAGGCCGGCGTTGAGGTCGGCGTCGATCGCCATCTGCTTGCCGGGCATGGCGTCGAGGATGAAGCGTGCGGTCACTTCCGACACGCGCCCGGCGCCCTTGGTGATGACCACGAAGTTGATGATGGTCAGGATCGCGAACACCACGATGCCGACCGCATAGTTGCCGCCGATCACGAATTCGCCGAAGGCCTCGATCACCTTGCCGGCGGCGCCGTGGCCGCCCTGGCCGTTGATCAGGATCACGCGGGTGGAGGCCACGTTCAGCGCCAGGCGCAGCATCGTGGTCATCAGCAGCACGATCGGGAAGATGCTGAACTCCAGCGGCCGCTTCACGTACACCACCGCCAGCAGCACCATCAGCGAGATGGCGATGTTGAAGGTGAACAGGGCGTCCAGCACCGGTGCGGCCAGCGGCACCACGACCATCGCCAGCATCAGCAACACGATCACCGGGGCGCCGAGCCCGTGCTTGATCATGTCCATGACTTTGCGCGTGTTCATCTGAGCGGCAGGCTGACTCATGGCTGGCTCCCCGGGGCGAATTCATCCACTTCCAGCGGCGGCAACGGCGGCATCGGCCCGCTGCGCCAGGCGCGCAGCGTGTAGACGTACGAGAGGACCTGCGCCACCGCGGAATACAGTCTCACGGGAATTTCCTTGCCGAGTTGGCCTTCCCTATACAAGGCGCGTGCCAAAGGCGGCGCCGAGATCACCGCCACGCGGTGCTGCTCGCCGACCTCGCGGATGCGGAAGGCGATCTCGTCCACGCCCTTGGCGACCACGGTGGGGGCGCGCATGCGCCCGCTCTCGTACTTCAGCGCCACCGCATAGTGGGTGGGGTTGACCACCACCACGTCGGCCTTGGGCACGGCTTCCATCATCCGCCGCTGCGACATCTGCATCTGCATCTGGCGGATGCGGCCCTTGACCTCGGGGCTGCCGTCGTTTTCCTTCATTTCCCGGCGCACTTCCTCGCGGGTCATCTTCAGTTTGCGGATGTAATTCCACTTTTGATAGGGCGCGTCGATCGCCGCCAGCAGCGCCAGCGCGCCGGCGGTGTACAGCAGCAGCCGCAGGGTGAAGCCCAGGCCGTGGCCGATGGCCTGCTCCAGCGGCTGCAGCAGCAGGCCACGCAGGAAGTCGGTGCTGCCCCACAGGCACAGCATCGCGGCGCCGCCGACGAAGCCCATGCGCAGGATCGACTTGAGCAGTTCGACGATGGTCTCGGCGCCGTACATGCGGCTGAGCCCATTCATCGGGTTGAGCCGGTCGAACTTGGGCATCAGTGCCTGGCCTGAGAAGCGCAAAGTGCCCATCAGCACCGGCGCGGCGAAGCTGGCCGCCAGGCAGATGCCGACCAGCGGCAGCACCACCCAGAGCAGGTTCAGCAGCAAGTCGCCGAAATGGCCGAACATCGCCTGCGGATGCTCGCGCAGCGACAGGTCCGGGCGCAGCGCCTGTTTCAGCCAGGCCACCGCCCCGGCGGCCATGGAGGTGGACAGGCCCATCAGGGCGAAGACGCCGGCGCTGAACACCGCGGCGGTCGCCAGTTCGCGCGAATGCGGGATGTTGCCCTGTTCGCGGGCTTCGCGCAGACGTTTGTCTGTTGGCTGTTCTGTGCGCTCTGCGCCTTCTTCGCTCTCGGACATCGGGGGTGCGCTCGGCCAGGATCGACCCTGCGCACTGCAAGGACCGTGCCGGTCGCTGGCCCGGATTCCGGGCGCTGCTGCCGCGCCTCTCGGCCGCGGCGGCGGCTAGGCGAGTTGCAGCTCGACCCGGTCGCGGCCCAGCCGCTTGGCCTGGTACAGCGCCGCGTCGGCGCGCGCCAGCAGGTGCTGCAGCGGTTCGCCCGGTCGATACCAGGCCACGCCGATCGAGGCGGTGATCGCCAACTGCCGCTCGCCGATGCGCAGCGGCTGCCCGGCGATGGTGGCGCGCAGGGCCTGCAGCCGCTCGCCGCAGCTCGGCGGCAAGCCGGGCAGCACGGCCAGCAGTTCCTCGCCGCCGTAGCGGCCGACCAGGTCGGCGTCGCGCAGGTTGGCGCCCAGGCGCCGCGCCACCTCGATCAGCACCGCGTCGCCCACCAGGTGGCCGTGTTCGTCGTTGATCCGCTTGAAGTGGTCGAGGTCGATCATCGCCACTGCCAGCGGGGTCTGCTCGGCGTCGCTGCGGCGCATCTGCGCCGCCAGCGCCTCGAGGATGCCGGCGCGGTTGAGCAGGCCGGTGAGGGCGTCGTGCGAGGCCTTCACCGCCAGTGCGGCGCGGGCGATCTCCAGTTCGCGCTTGTCGTGTTCCAGCTCCTCGGTGCGCAGCGCCACCAGTTCGGCCAGTTCGCGCTGGCGCTGGTGCAGGCGGCGTTCGCGCCAGTGCAGCAGGGCCACCGCCAGGCCGCCGCCGAGCACCAGGTACAGCGCGATCATCGGCTGGCTGCGCCACCACACCGGCGCCACCGAGAACGCCACCCGCAGCGGCGCCGAGGCGCTGCGCCGGTAGGCGTCCAGCAACTGCACCTCCAGCACGTAGTGACCCGGCGCCAGCGGCGGTTGCTCGAACTCGAAGTTGGGCGTGTGCAGCCAGCGGGTGTGTGCGCCCTCGAAGCGATAGCGGAAGCTGATGCGGTTGCGCTCGTCGTACAGGTCCGGTGAGCCGACCGCGATATGCAGCGGATCCTCGCTCCAGTGCAGGCGCGCGCCCGCGGCGATGGCGGCGCCGGCACGGCTGAACTCCTTGAGCGCCAGCCTTGGCGCCTGCGCCGGGAACAGCCGCGCCGGATCCAGCAGGTGGGTGACGCCACGGCTGCTGCCCAGCCATACCGAGCCGTCGTGGTCTTCCAGGAAGGCCGATTCGGACATGTCGTTCCAGAGCAGCCCCTGCGCCTGCGTCAGCCGCGACCAGGCGCGTCCGTCGTAGACGTCCACGCCCTGGTTGTGGCTGATCCAGATCCATCCGTTGCGGGTGCGGCGCAGGCTGTACAGCTGCAGGCCGCTCAACTGCGCATCGGCCGGCTGCAGGTACAGGGTGTCGCCGTCGAGCCGCCCTTGCCAGGCCCCGGGTCCATACAGGCTGGCCCAGGCCTGGCCATCGTCCAGGACCAGCAGCTTGCTGAGCACGGGTTGCGCCGGCGCACCATCCACGATCAGCCGGATCGGCGTCCAGGTCTCGCCACGCAGTCGGAACACGCCGGTCATACCCACCGCCAGCACGCTGCCGTCGCCACGCTGCTGGATGTCCGAATACTCGCCACCGGGCAGCGCCTGCACCTTCTGCGGCACCGCGTCGGCATCGGCCGCCGCCAGCAGATACACCCCGCGGTTGCTGAGGATCCACACCCGGCCGCTCGCATCCACGAACAGCTGTTTGGCGATGCCGTCCAGCGGCGGGTAGGCGCGCAGCAGCCGGCCCTGCGCGTCGTATCGGCGCAGCGCGCCGACCGAGCCGATGCTCCACAGCGTGCCGTCCGCGGCGCGTTGCAGGCCGATCATCTGCGTGCCGTGGTCGCTGGGCCAGCGCTGGAAACGGCCATCCTCGCGCAGGCGGTCGACGCCGCCCTCGTTACCGACCAGCAGGTCGCCGCGCTGGGTGCGCTGGATGCTCCAGGTCGGCGCGCGACTGATGCCCTGCGACACATCCCAGTTCTCGATCCAGCCGTAGCCGTTCCAGCGCAGCACGCCTTCGCCATCCATGCTCAGCCACAGGTCGCCGGCCTGGTCGAAGTGCATGGCGACGATGCTGCCCTCGGGCAGGCCGTTGCGACGGTCGAAACTGCGCCAGCGTCCCTGTTCCCAGCGTGCCAGGCCCTGGTTGGTCCGCACCAGCACGCGGTGCTGCGGGTCCAGCAGGATCGGCGTGCGCGAGGTCACCAGGGCCGGTCCGTCCAGCCCGGGGGGTGTCTGCTCCTGGAAGCGCGTCGCGCCGGCCTGCAGCCGCATCACCTTGCGACTGCCGACGACCCACAGGTTCCCGTCACGGTCGCGCACCGCATTGCGCCAGAATTCGGGGGGCAGGCCCTGGGCCTGGTCGTAGTGGGTGGCGCGACCGTCGGCATCGATCCGGCACAAGGCCTTGGCGCAGCCCAGCCACAGTGTGTCGTCGACGACGAACAGGTCGTGGATGTCGGCCAGCTCCGGTTGCCGCGCCAGCGTCGCCGCATCGAACAGGGGCTGCAGTTCCCATCCCTTCGCATCGGCCTTGCGCACCGCGCGCAGCAGGCGGTGGTCGTCCAGCACCACCGTGCCCCAGGCCGGTGCGGCCAGGCGCGGGCGGTTCAGCTGGCGATGCGACGGCAGGCTGTTGTGGTCCAGCGGGAGCCACCGTGCCGGCGCGCCGTCGTCCACGTAGATCGCATCGAAGGTGGCCACCCACAGCCGCCGCTGGGCGTCCTCGGCGGCATCGGAGATGTAATGGCCGCCGTGGCCCTGCAGCTTCACTTGCTGGAACTGGTCGCCGTCGAAGGCATACAGGCCGCTTTCGCTGCAGACCAGCAGGCTGCCGTCGCGACGCTGCAGCAGACAGGTGCCGGCCAGGCCGAGCAGGCCCTGGTCCTGCGCATAGTGCCGCAACGGGATCACCTGGGCCTGTGTCGCCCCGGTGCATGTCAGTGCCGACAGCAGCAGCCACAGCGGCCCCCACAGGCATCGACCCATGACCGTGCGCATGCGCGCTCAGCCGCCGCTGCACCGCCGTGGGACACGGCGATGGCAGGCACGAGCGGGCGCTGGCAGGCGATAGGGCATGGCGTACGGCGAGCGATGGAAGGAAGGACGGACCGCGGCGATCGACGGGATCCGGGACGGTCGGCGCTGCCGCCGCCCATCCTGGCCCGCCAACGGTAGCCTGCCGTCGGTATCGGCCGCGTCGCGGCGCAGCTTGAGCGCCGGTTAGGCGGTCAGCGCGCGCGCGGCGTTGAAGGCGGCATCGAACAGCCGCTGCACCGGCGCCCCCATCTCACCGACCAGCACCGCCAGCAGCGCCAGGCCCAGCACCACCGCCACCGGCAGGCCGAGCTGGATCGGGTTCAGCGACGGCGCCGCCTTGGCCAGCGCGCCGAAGGCCAGGTTCACCGCCATCATCGCCACCATGACCGGCAGCGCCAGGGTCACCGCCCCGCGCATGATGCTCATGAAGAAGTTCGGCGCCACCGAGGCCATGGCCTGCGCATCGGGCAGCGCGGTGCCGATCGGCAGCGCCTTGTAGCTGTCCACCAGCAGCGACACCACCGCCAGATGCCCGTTGGCGGTGAAGAACATCATGCCGAAGGCCAGGTAGAACCACTGGCCGATCACCGGCGAGTTGACCCCGCGCAGCGGATCGGCCATCTGCGCGAAGCCCAGGCCGGTGCTCTGCGAGACCAGTTCCCCGGCCATCGCCCCGGCCTCGAAGATCATCCGCAGCATGAAGCCCATGCTGGCCCCCACCGCCAGCTCCCGTGCCACGCTGAGCACCACCGCGGCATTGAACCCGTCCCAGTCCGGCACCGGCGGCAGGATCGGCGCCAGCGCAATCGCCAGCGTCCCGGCCAGGATCACCCGCACCCGCCCCGGCACCGCCTTGCTCCCGACCATCGGCATCACCGTCAACATCGCCCCGATCCGCAGCATCGTCCACAGCACCGCCCCGATCATCGCGAACGCCCGCGACCCATCGACGACCATTTGCGTGGCGGCATCCATCAGCCCGAGACCCCGGCAGACATCACGAATGAACGGCCAGCCCCGACCGCGCAACGCGAGCGGTCTGCAGCCAAAGACGGACGAGCGCATTCGCGAACAACAACGGACACCGTACGGGCACACAAGACAACGCCCCCATGGCCGCAGCTATAGCTTTTGCCGTTGCCGTTGCCGTTGCCGTTGCCGTTGTTTCTGCTGTTGTTTTGCTCTTGATCCACCGGGTCCCCTCCGCAGCGGCGGAGCTGGCGGGCAAAACCCCCCGAAGGGGGGCGGCGCACAAGGACGTGCGCCGTTTTCGGTCGGGGCAGGATGCCCCGTCCGAAAATCCCGTCAGCGGAGCGAACCCGCGTAGCGGGCGCTGCGGCGGGGTGTGCTTTCTTTTGGTTACTTTTCTTTGCACAAGCAAAGAAAAGTGACTCGCCGCCAGGCGAAAGCTTTTGCTGTTGCTCTTCACATAAAGAAAAGCACGCAGAGGCATCCACCACAAAGGGAGAAGGAGCAGTCAGGGAGGCAAACACAGCCATCCCAGCTACCCAATCAAATGCGGAATACGCTGAAACAGCATCGTCGTGTACTCCACCAGATGCGCCAGCAACATACTCCCCGTCGCAAACAACATCGCCGTCAACGCCACCACCTTCGCGATGAACGCAATGGTCGGCTCATTGAGCTGCGTCGCCGCCTGGAACACACCGATCACCACACCCACCGCCAACATCGCCAGCAACAACGGCCCCGCCACCCACAACACCGTGATCAACCCGCCACGCAACTCCGTCAGCGCCAGTTCCGGACTCATGGCCTCAGACCCCGTTGAAACTGGCGGCCAGCGTGCCGACCGTCAGCACCCAGCCATCGACCAGCACGAACAGCAGAATCTTGAACGGCGCCGAGATCAGCATCGGCGACATCATCATCATGCCCATCGACATCAGCACGCTGGCCACCACCAGATCGATGATCACGAACGGGATGAAGATCAGAAAGCCGATCTCGAACGCCGTCTTCAGCTCGCTGGTCACGAACGAGGCCACCAGCACCTGGAACGGCACCGCATCCGGGCCGCTGTAGGTGCCGTTGCCCGCCATGCCCGCGAAGGTCATCAGGTCGGTCTCGCGCACCTGCGCCAGCATGAACGCGCGCAGCGGCTGCGTGGTCAGCGTCCACGCCGTCTGGAAATCGATCTGGCCGTTGAGATACGGGCTCATGCCCTGGCCCCAGGCCTTTTCCCACACCGGCATCATCACCAACGCGGTCAGGAACAGCGCCAGGCCCATCAGCACCTGGTTGGACGGCGTCTGCCCGGTGCCCAGCGCCTGCCGCAGCAGGCCGAGCACGATGGTGATGCGGGTGAAGGCGGTCAGCACCAGCAGCAGCGACGGCAGCAGGGTGATGGCCGTCATCAGCAGCAGCGTCTGCAGCGGCAGGCTCACCGGCTGCGCGCCGATCTTGCCGACGTTGACCTCCGGCAGCGAGGGCAGGGTGGGCGCGGCGTTCTGCGGATTCTGCGCGGTCGGCGTGGCGGCGGGCGCCTGCGCGGCCTGCGCCCAGGCAAAGGCGGGCAGCAGGCTCAGCGTCAACAGGATCAGCAGCAGGCGCAGCCGGCGGGCGTTGCGGTTCCAGAAAAACGGCATGATCATTTGTCCTTGCGCAGCTTCTGCGCCAGAAGCTGGGCGAAATCGGGAAGCTGCTTGAACGGCTTGATCGAGGGCAGGGTCGGCGCAGGCGCCTGCGGCAGCGGCTCGGGCAGCTGATGCAAGGTGCGTACCCCGCCGGGCGAGACGCCGAGCAGCAGCTGTTCGCCGTTGACCTCGACCACCACCACCCGCTCCTTGGCGCCGACCGCCAGGCTGGCGACCACGCGCAGGCCTTGCGCCGGGCGGAAGCCGCTGCCGGGCAGGCGCTTGAGCACCCAGGCCATGGCCAGGATCAGGCCCAGCACCAGCAGCAGCGCGAACACCGCGCCGAGCAGGCTGGGCGCCGACGGTGCCGCGTTGCCGACGCCCGAGCCGTGCCTGGCGGTCTGCGTGGCAGCCTGCGTGGCGACGGCGAGCAGCAGGCTCACCGCAGTCTCCGGATGCGCTCGCTGGGGCTGACCACGTCGGTCAGGCGCACGCCGAAGCGGTCGTTGATGGTCACCACCTCGCCGTGCGCGATCAGGGTGCCGTTGACGTAGACGTCCAGCGGTTCGCCGGCGCCGCGCTCCAGTTCCACCACCGAACCCTGATTGAGCTGCAGCAGGTTGCGGATCGGAATGCGGCTGCGGCCGACTTCCAGCGACAGCGTCACCGGCACGTCCAGGATCACGTCCAGGTTCAGGTCGTTGGACTCGGCCATGGCGTCCGGCTGCAGGCTGTCGAACTGGGCCGGCGCCGGCTGGGTGGGATCGGTTTGGGTCATGGCAGGTCTTCCTGGGGAGCGGGGCGGCGGCGCAGCGCGCCGGGGGGATGGGTGGCGGTGATCTTCACCGCGTTCTGGCCGTGCGAGATGCCGAACTCGCCGGTGAACACCGGGATGTTCTCCACGCACAGCGGCACCTGCTTGGGCAGGTCGATCGGCAGCACGTCGCCGATCTTCAGCCGGGTCAGCTCGCGCAGGCTCATCTGCTTCTGCGCCAGCACGCTGGAAATGGTGACCTCCGAGCCGAACAGCTGCTCGCGCAGCATGATGTTCCAGCTCTCGTCGCGGTCCACGCGGTCGCTCTGGATGCCGGCGTCGAGCAGTTCGCGGATCGGCTCCAGCATCGAGTACGGCAGGGTCACGTGGATCTCGCCGCCGCCGCCTTCCAGCTCCACGTGGAAGCGGCTGACCACCACGTACTCGCGCGGGGTGACGATGTTGGCGAAGTGCGGGTTGACCTCGGAATTGAGGTACTCGAACTCCACCTCCATCACCGGCGCCCAGGCTTCGGCCAGGTCGGCGAAGGTCTGCTTGAGCATCAGCTGGATCACCCGCATCTCGGTCGGGGTGAACTCGCGGCCCTCGATGCGGGTGGGGTAGCGGCCGTCGCCGCCGAAGAAGTTGTCGACCACGGTGAACACCAGGGTCGGCTCGAACACGATCAGGCCGGTGCCGCGCAGCGGCTTGAACTTGATCAGGTTCAGGTTGCTCGGCACGTACAGCGAGTGCATGTAGTCGTTGAACTTGATCAGGTCGATGCCGCGCACCGACAGGTCGGCCGAGCGCCGGATCAGGTTGAACAGGCCGATCCGCCACAGGCGCGCGAAGCGCTCGTTGACCATCTCCAGGGTCGGCATGCGCCCACGGATGATCCGGTCCTGGCTGGAGAAGTCGTAGTTGCGCGCCTCGCCCGGCTCGGCCGGCGCCGGCTCGGTGTCCACCACGCCCGCGTCGACGCCATGCAGCAGGGCATCGATCTCGTCTTGGGAGAGCAGGTCGGTCATCGCGGCAGCGCCTTTACTGGGTCACGAAGCTGGTGAACAGGAGTTCTTCCACGCACTTCTTGCCGGTCTCGGCGGTCATCAGCTTCTGCGCGTCGGCCAGCGCCGCGGCCTGCAGCTTCTTGCGCCCATCGATGTTGGCGATGTCCTGCGCCTGCACCTGCGAGAACAGCATCAGCAGGTGCGCGCGGATCGCCGGGGCGTTCTCGGTGATCAGCTTCAGCTCTTCCGGGTCGCGGGTCATCAGCTGCACTTCGAGCTGCAGATAGTGCGGGCCGTCTTCCGCGCCGCCGTTGAGGTTGACCACGAACGCCGGGTCCATCGCGAAGTACTGCGCCGGCTTGGGGATCTCGGCGGTCTTTTCCTCGGCCTTGGCGTGGCCGCCCTCGGGCTTCTTCAGGAAGAAGAACGCGCCGGCACCGCCGCCGCCCAGCACCAGCACCGCCGCGACGACGATGATCAGCAGCTTCTTCTTCGACTTGCCGCCTTCCGGGGCGTCCTTGGCGTCTTTCTTGGATTTGTCGGCGGCTGACACTGAGCGGGCTCCTGAGGGGGGTCTGCCCCTGAGGATGCAATCGCCGTGCCGAAACCGGGCGCCTGGCGCGCCGGGTGTTTGACGGCGCCGCCGCGCGCGCCATGCCGGCGCGGGCCGAGACCGTTGTGGGAGAGGGGGTCGGGCCCAGCGGAGGGGCCTCAACCCCGACGTATCCTTCCGACGAACGTCGAGGCCGAGACCCGTCCCACTCCCTCGATCGCCGTGAAGGGGCGGCGGCGCGCCCCGGATCGTCAGGCGTAGGCGTCGAGCAGACCGCGCTGGCGCAACACCACTGCCGGAATCCCGACGCTGCCGGACAGGTCGTCGGCGAGCTCGCCGCCGCTGCGGCCGCCGCCCTGCGGCGTGCCCTGCGCATTGGCCTGCTGTTGCTGCGGCTGCTGCTGGCCGACGTCGGCCTGGCCGAGCTGGAAGCCGTGCTGGCCGAGCATGTCGCGCAGGCGCGGCAGGCTGTTCTCGAGGGCCTGGCGCACGTCGGCCTGGTTGCTGCTGAAGCTGGCGTTGACCTGGTCGCCGGTCATGTGCAGGCGCACTTCGACCGGGCCGAGCTCGGCCGGATTGAGCTTGATGTGGGCGTGGCCGATCTTCTGGTCGGCCAGCCAGCTGATGCGCGCGCCCAGTTCCTCGTCGAACTGGTTGCCGTGCAGGTTCGGGGTCGGCGTGGGCGAGCCGGTGAACGGCTGCGGATCGGCCAGCCGCGCCGTGGCGTGCAGTGGGGCCGCCGCCGTGGTCGGCACGATCGCGCTGGGATCGGCGGCGGGCGCGGCGTCGCCGCTCTCGCCACTCTTGCCGCCGGCCGCGGCGGCGATGGCGGCCAGCGCCGCCAACGGCGCCGCGGTGTCGGCGCCGCTCGCCTTGTCGGCGGACCCGGCCTGCGCCAACTGCATCGCGCCGAAGCCGCCGGCCGCAGAGGCCGGGGCGGTGCCGGCCGTTGCGGCAGTGCCGGCGGTGGCGGCAGTCGGATCGGTGGCGCCGGCCGCGGTCTGGGCCGCGGCGTCGCCGCCGAGCAGGGCGCCTACGCCGTTGGCCACGGCGCCGGCGACGCCGACCGCCAGCCCGGCCGCTGCGCCCAGCGGGGTCGCGGTGGCCGCCGGCAGCACCGCCGCGCCGATCGCCGGTAGCAGGCCCAGGCCGATACCGGCCAACCCGGCCGGCGGCCAGGCGCTGTCGTCGGGCTTGGCGTCCTCGTGCTTGTCTTCGGTCTTGGCCTTGCCCTTGTCGCTGCCCGAGGCCTTGGTCTCGGTGCTGCTCTTCTCGGCGTCCTGGGCGACCTTGTCGCCGGCCTGCGCGGTGCGCGCGGGGTCGCTGGCGGTGTCGTCCGCGGCGGCCGGACGCTTGTCCGCCTGGTCCTTGCCGGCGTTCTGCGCCGGCTTGGGCGTCTCGCGGGCGGCGGGCTTGGGCGCGGTGGTACGCGCCGAGCCGCCGCCGCCGAGCAGCTTGGCGAAGTCCTTGTCCTTGCCGCCGGCGCGGTCGGTGCCCTGCGTGTCGTTGCCGCCGCCGATCTGGCTGGCGCGGCCACTGCCGCCCAGCGCGGAAAGCGCGTTGTTCATCGTCCGTCTCCGTCATCGTGTTCGTCGGCGGTGGCCGCCAGGCGCGCGCGGCGCGCGCCCAGGTCGTCCATCTCGCGCTGGCTGCGGCGGTCGTCGACCTTGCGTTCCTGCGCGCGGTAGCTGGCCGCGAGCTGTTCCAGCACCTGCTTGTCGCGGCTGGCCAGCAGCAGCCGGCTGCGCTCCATCTCCACCTTTTCGCGGTTGCGGTCCACGGTCTGGCACTGCTGCTGCACCGCGCTCTCCAGCCGGTCCAGGAAGGCGCGGCGGTTGGCCAGTTGCGCCAGGCTGGTCGCGGCCATCTGGCTGTTGGCGTACTCCTCGGCGTAGCGGCGCAGTTCCTCCAGCCGCGACTCGTGGGTGGCCAGGGCGCGCTGGCGCTCGGCGAGATCGCGCGCGACCTCGTCTTCGTGCTGCTGGGCGCGGCGGAGCAGGGGATCGAGACGTTGCGATTGCATCATGGCTTAGTTCTCGCGGTCGACCAGGCGCTTGAGGGCGGCCTGGCTGTGGGGCAGATCTGCGGCTTTGGCGACGTCCTGTCCGAGGAATTCCATGATCTCCGGCCAGCGCTCCAGCGCTTCGTCCACGGCCGGATCGTTGCCGCGCTGGTAGGCGCCGATGGTGATCAGGTCGCGGTTGGCCGAGTACGCGGCCACCAGCCGCTTCAGCGAGCGGATGCGCAGGCGCCACGGCTCGTCGGCGATGTCCTGGACCACGCGGCTGACCGAGGACTCGACGTCGATGGCCGGGTACAGGCCGCTATCGGCGACGCGCCGCGACAGCAGGATGTGGCCGTCGAGGATGGCGCGCGCGGCATCGGCGATCGGGTCCTGCGGATCGTCGCCTTCGGTGAGCACGGTGTAGAAGGCGGTGATCGAGCCGCGGCCCTTGGCGCCGTTGCCGGCGCGTTCGACCAGCGCCGGCAGCTTGGCGAACACCGACGGCGGATAGCCGCGGGTGGTCGGCGGCTCGCCCACCGACAGGCCGATCTCGCGCTGGGCCTGGGCGAAGCGGGTCAGCGAGTCCATCAGCAGCAGCACGTTCAGGCCCTGGTCGCGGAACCATTCGGCGATGGCGGTGGCGCGGTAGGCGCCGTGCAGGCGCGCCAGCGGCGGGCGGTCGGCCGGGGCGGCGACCACCACGGCGCGGCGCAGGCCTTCCTCGCCCAGGGTGGTCTCGACGAAATCGCGCACTTCGCGGCCGCGTTCGCCGATCAGCCCGACCACGATCACGTCGGCGGCGGTGTAGCGGGTCATCATGCCCAGCAGGGTGGACTTGCCGACGCCGGAGCCGGCGAACAGGCCCACGCGCTGGCCGCGGCCGATCGGCAGCAGCGCGTTGATCGCGCGCACGCCCACGTCCAGCGGGGTGGTGATCGGTTCGCGCGCCAGCGGGTTGATCGACACGCCGGCCATGCCCACCGAGCCTTCGGCGCGGATCGGACCCTTGCCGTCCAGCGGCACGCCGTCCGAGTCGATCACCCGGCCGAGCAGACCTTCGCCCACTTCGACGCCGCCGCGGCGGTGCAGCGGCACCACCCGCGCGTTGGGCAGCAGACCGTGGGTTTCGGCACTGGGCATCAGCGAGGTGCGGTCGCCGGAGAAGCCGACGACTTCCGCGTCGACCCAGCCGCCGTCGACCTCGACCTTGCAGGTGGCGCCCATCGGCGCCTCGCAGCCGACGGCTTCCAGGGTCAGGCCGACCGCGCGGCGCAGGATGCCTTCGCGGATCAGGCCGCGGCCGGCGGCCGCGTCCAGATCGAGCTTGCCGAGGCGGCCGGCCAGGCGCAGGTTGCGCGCATCCAGCCAGTCGGCGGGGTGGGTGCCGGACAGCGCGCTCACAGGCCCGCTCCGGACTTGCGCATCACCGTTTCCAGGGCCGCGCGCAGGCGCGCCTCGAGGGTGCCGTCGATGCGCACCGATTCGGCGTGCACGCGCAGGTCGCCGCGGCTCAGGCTCAGGTCCGGCACCAGCCGGATGCCCTGATCCATCAGCGTCAGCAGCGGGGTCAGCGCGGCGATGTCGTCCGGGTGCAGGCGCACCTCGACGTCGCGGCGCGCGCCGCCGACCGCGTCCAGCGCCTCGGCGACCAGTTCCGACAGCAGCACCGGGTCGGCCTGGTAGGCGCGGCCGACCAGGCTGCCGGCGATGCGCACGGCCAGCTCGCCGAGCGCGCCGACCACCTCGTTCTCCAGCCGCGCCAGCGGCCGCGAGAAGTTGTCCAGGATGCCTTCGATCTGTGCGGTGAGGCGGCGGATCTCGGCCTGGCCCTGGGCCAGGCCCTCGGCGTGGCCGCGTTCGAAGCCTTCGTGCTGGGCCGCGGCCTCGATCGCCTGGATCTCCTCCAGGCTCGGCGGACGCAGCACCGGCTCGTCGGGCAGCGCGTCTTCGTAGGGCAGCGCCGCCAGCGCGGACGGGGCATCGAGTTCCGGCGCCAGCCAGCGCACCACGTTGCCGTTCATACCATGGCCTCCGCACCGCTACCGCCCAGGCTGATCACGCCTTCGTCGGCCAGGCGCCGCACGATCGCCAGGATTTCCTTCTGCGCGGCTTCCACGTCGGACAGGCGCACCGGGCCGCGCGCCTCCATGTCTTCCAGCAGGATCTCGGCGGCGCGCTGGGACATGTTCTTGGTGATCTTGTCGCGCACCTTGATGTCGGCGCCGCGCAGGGCCAGGCCGAGACGGTCGCCGCTGACTTCGCGGAGCATGGTCTGCAGGCCGCGGTCGTCCAGCTCCACCAGATTGTCGAACACGAACATCAGGTCCTGGATGCGGCTGCCCAGGTCGGCGTCGATCTTGCTGATCGCCGACAGCACGCCCTGGTCCGAGCCGCTGTCCAGGAAGTTGAGGATGTTGGCCGCGACCTTGACCCCGCCCACGTTGGACGACTTCAGGTTCTGGTTGCCGGAGAACTGCCGCTCCATGATCTCGTTGAGCTCGTTGAGCGCGTGCGGCGGGATGCCGTCGAGGGTGGCGATGCGCATCAGCACGTCGGCGCGGGTGCGCTCGGGCAGCAGCTTCAGCGCCTCGGCGGCCTGGTCGCTGTCCAGGTGCGCCATCACGATGGCGATGATCTGCGGATGCTCGTTGCGCACCAGGTCGGCGATGGAGCGCGGGTCCATCCACTTCAGGGTGTCCAGGCCGGTGGTGTTGCGGCCCAGCAGGATGCGGTCGATCAGGCTGCCGGCCTTGTCGGCGCCCAGCGCCTGCACCAGCACGTTGCGGATGTAGTCGTCGGCGCCCACGCCCAGCGAGGTCTTGCTGCCCAGCTCGGCGTTGAACTCCTCCATGACCTTCTCGACCTGGTCGCGCGAGATGCCGCTCAGCGTCGCCATGGCGATGCCGATCTTCTGCACCTCCTTGGGGTCCATGTGCTTGAGCACCTCGGCCGCGTCGGCCTCGCCGAGCGACAGCAGCAGCACGGCGGCGCGCTGGGTGCCATTCATTGCGTTCGCATCAGGCTTCACTGGCGACCCATCCCTTCACGACCTGCGCCACGCGCTTGGAATCCTGTTTGACCGCTTCGCGGGCCTGACGCAACCGTTCTTCGTAGGCGTCGGGCAGGGCGATGGCGGGATTGCCGCCAGCGCCGCCGCTGAGGCTGGCGGTGTCCTCACCCAGCGACGGCAGCAGCGGGTTGTCGTCGTCGAGCATCGACAGCTTGGCGTCGCGCGGCTCGTTGCCGTCGCGGTCGTGGCCCACCGACGCGGCCGGCGCGGGACCGGCGATCTGGCGCAGCGCCGGGCGCAGCACGCCGAACAGCAGCGCCAGCACCACCGCCGCACCCAGCACCAGGCGCGCGACGTTCATCACCCGCGGATCTTCCCACCAACCGGGCTTGTCGGCCGCTTCCGGGGCCTGGCGGACGAACGGGGCGTTCATCACCGAGACGGTGTCGCCGCGTTCGGCGTTGAAGCCCACCGCCTGCTTGACCAGGCCTTCGATGCGGGTCAGCTCGGCGGCGCTGAGCGCCTGCTCGGTCATCTTGCCCTTGGCGCCCGGCCGCATCACGTGGTCCACCAGCACCGCCACCGAGACGCGCTTGATGCGCCCGGCCGGCTGCCGGGTGTGCTGCAGGGTGCGGTCCAGCTCGTAGTTGCGGGTGGCGCTCTTGGAGCTTTCGGTCGGGGTCGCGGCGGCGGCCTGCTGGGTGCCGGCGGTGCCCGCGGCGGGCGGGGCGCCGGTGGCGCCCGGCTGGCCCGGCGCGCTGCCCGGCGAGTTGCTGGTCGCGCCGGGCGCGCCCTGCGGACCGCTGGTGCTGGTGCTGCTGTCGCTGACCTGCTCGCTGCGCAGCTTCGGCGGGTCGCCGTTGTACAGCTCGCGCGCTTCCTCGACCACCGAGAAGTCCATGTCCACGTTCACTTCCGGGTTGACCCGGCCCGGGCCGGTCATCGGCTCCAGCAGTTCGCGGATGCGCTGGTTGTAGGCGCTTTCCTGGCGCCGCACCTGATCGAACTGGGCGGCGTTGAGCGCGGCATCGCTGTTGGGGTCGGCGATGGTCAGCATGCGCCCGCTCTGGTCGACCACGGTGACGCGGTCCGGCGCCAGGTCGGGGATGCTGGAGGCGACCATGTTGACGATCGCATCGACCTGGTTGCGTTCCAGGGTGGTGCCGCCGCGCAGTTCCAGTACCACCGAGGCGCTGGCGGCCTCGCGCTGGCGGGTGAACGCGCTCGGCTTGGGGATGGCCAGGTGCACCCGCGCCTCGCGCACCGGGCGCAGGCTGGCGATGGTGCGCGCCAGTTCGGTTTCCAGGGCGTGCTGGTAGCGCGCGTTCTCCACGAACTGGCTGACCCCGAAGCCGGGATCCTTTTCCATCACTTCGAAGCCCATGTTGCCGTTGTCGGTCAGGCCGGCGCCGGCCAGCTTCAGCCGCGCGTCGTACAGCTTGTCCTCCGGCACGGTGATCGCGCCGGTGGCCTGGTCGAGCTTGAACGGGATCTGCGCGGTGCGCAGCAGGTCGGTGGCCTCGGCCGTGCCCTTCTCGTCCAGGCCGGTGTACAGGGGAGTGTAGGCCGGCTTCTGCGACCAGAAGAACACGAACAGGCCGGCGGCCACGGCCACCGCGATCATCGCCATCAGGCCGATGCGCCGGGTGAGCTGCAGGCTCTGCAGGCGGTCGAACCAGGCCCCGGCCTTTTCGCTGTTGAATGTGTCTTTGCTGATCGCAAGCGCCATCGTCTTCTACCCTTACAGCGGCATGTTCATCACGTCCTGGTACGCCTGGACGAGTCGGTTGCGGACTTCCACGGTAGCGCGAAACGCCACCTGGGACTGTTGCGCGGCCAGCATCACCTTGGCCAGGTCGGCGCTGGGGTCGCCCAGTTCGAAGGCCTTGGCGAGGTCGCCGGACTTCTGCTGGGCCTCGTTCACGCCGCCGATCGCGTTGCGCAGGGTCTCGGTGAAGCTCGGGCCCTGCACGCCCTGGCTGCCGCCCAGGCCTTCGATCGCATTGCTGCGGCCGACATCGCCCACCCGCGTCTGCGCCGCCTGGCCGACCTGGCCCTGGTAGCTGCGGATCTGCGAAAGGATGGAGCTGATGGAGTCGCTCATACGGTGAAGTCCCTGCCGGGAGACGGCTTGCCCGTATGCAATGCAAGCGGTGTGCCGAAACGCCACTCACGTGTCGCGCAGCCTCCGGACAGGCATGCGCGGGGAAGGCCGGCACCCGGTGACGGGTTCCTGGCGCCGGCGGCACGGCCGGCACGGACCGCGCGTCGGCAAGGTGTCGGCAGGTTGACGCCGTGCGCCGCGTCACGGTCGGACGCGGGCGCCGCGCGGCGACCTCAAGGCGGGAGAGGAGACCGACTCAGTCCGGCAGCCAGGCCGCCCGCCACTCCTGCAGATTGGCGCCGTGCAGCAACCAGTCGCGCTGCACCGTCGCGCGCAGGGCCATGCCGGCGGCGGTGCGTGCGTCGGCGTCGGCCAGGTGCGCGCGGATCGCATTGACCCAGTCGCGAAAGCGGTTCTTGACCAGGGTGACCGGCAGCGCGCCGTCGCGGTAGGGCGGCAGGTCGCTGGCCACCACCGGATAGCCGCAGGCGCCGTACTCGAGCAGGCGCAGGTTGCTCTTGCAGCGATTGAACAGGTTGTCTTCCAGCGGCGCCAGCGCCAGGTCCAGGCCCAGCGCGGCCAGCGCCTGCGGATAGCGGGCGAAGTCCACGCCCGCGTGCACCTCGTGCACGTGCCGGCGCAGCCGCTCCGGGCACAGGCCCATGAACACCCAGTGCACCTCGCCGGCCAGCGCCTGCACCACGTCGGCGATCAGTTCCAGGTCGCCGGTGTGGCTGAGCCCGCCGGCCCAGCCGACCCGTGGCTTGGCCGAGGTGGATGCCGCCGGCGGCACCAGCGTGCCCCACAGCTGCGGCTCCAGCCGGTTGCGCACCACGCGGATGTCGCCGTGCAGGCCGGCCAGCGCCTCGGCCAGGTCCGGCGTGGAGACGGTGACCCGGTCCACCAGCGTGGCGGCGCGCCGCAGCGAGCGCAGCACGTCCTTGGGCATGTGCTCGCGATGCGCGCTCTTCAGCGGCAGGTTCGGCAGGTAGTCGTCCAGCTCGTAGACCATGAAGGCAGTGCCGAACCGGCGCATGCGCTCCATCCGCGCCAGTTCCGCGTCGCCGACCCGGCGCTGCAGCACCACCACGTCGGCGCCGATGCGCTGCAGCTCCACCGGATCGAGCAGGCGCGCGTAGTACAGGCCGTCGATCTGCGCGGCCGCGGCCAGCGCCTGGAATGGCTGGATCACCCGGTATTGGCCGCTGCCGAAGGTGTCGCCGGGATGGGCCAGCACCCGCGGCAGCGGTTTCCAGGCCAGCGGCTGCCAGGAGAATTCGGACTCGGTCAACTGGAAACCGCCGGGCTGGTCCAGGCCCAGGCTCGGCGAATACGCCGGATCCTGCGCCAGCGCCGGCAGCCAGCGCTGCAGCAGCGCCTCGTCGGCCGCCTCGCTGCGCGTGGCCGAGGCTGGTTGCAGCAGCAGCGCCTGCGGCGTCCACACGGTCCAGGCGCCCGTCGCCGCGGCGCGCAGGCACAGGTCCACGTCGGCGCCGCCGGCGGCGAAGCCGGCCGCGTCGAAGCCGGACAGGTGTTCGAACAGCGCCCGCCGCACCAGCAGGCAATGCGCCGACACTGCGCTGTAGCGGTGTGCCACCTGCAGCCGGCCCATGTAGCCCGGCTGCGCCATCGCCTCGCCGGCGAAGGCGTGGCCGGCGCCGGCCAGCAGGCCCGGCAGCAGGCCGGCATGGGTGATGCGGCCGTCGGCGGACACGCCCTTGGCGCCGACGATGCCGACTTCGGGCCGCTGCGCGTGGTTCATCAGCGCGTGCAGCCAGCCGTCCTGCACCGCGGCGCTGTCGGCGTCCAGGAACAGCAGGTACTCGCCCTGCGCCTGGGTGGCGGCGAGGTTGTGCGCCTCGGCCTGGCAGACCCGCTGTTCCAGGGCGAACACGCGGATGCGGCCGTTGCCCAACTCGGCCACGGCCTGCATCCACGCGGTGATCTCCGGCGCCTGGCTGGCGTTGTCCACCAGCAGCAATTCATAGGCGGGGTAGGCGGTCTGTTCGAGCAGGCTGACCACCGCGCGCTGCAACGCCGGCAGGTTGTCCTGTGCCAGCAGCACGATTGAGACCGGCGGTTGCGCGGGGTGGCCGTAGTCGATGCGGAACAGGCCGCCCGGCAACGGCTCGACCGTGGCCTGCGGATAGCCGCGGGCCTGCAGGTGCGCGGCGATCGCGCGCTGGCGCGCCGGGCCGCCGGCCTCGGCGCTGGCCGGTGCGGCGACCAGCAGCGGCTCGGGCAGGTGCGCGATGCCGTCGCCGCCGTCGCGCAGGAACAGGCGCAGGATCAGCTCCAGCTCGCTGGCGCCGTCGTAAGCCGGATCGAAGCCGCCCAACGCCTGCACCGCGGCACGGCGGAACACCCAGTGGCCAGCCATGGCCAGCGGATTGCCCAGCAGCAGGTCCAGGTCCGGATCGGGCCGCAGCAGCGGCGCCAGGGTGTCCGCGTCCACCGCCAGCCATTCGTCCGCATACAGCGCAGTGCACTGTGGCTGCTGCGCCAGTTCCAGCAGCAGCCGCAACAGGCCGCCGGCATAGAAACGGCTGCCCGCGGCCACGCGCAGGCACCATTCGCTGCCCGGCGAGACATCCAGTGCGGCGGACAGCGCCGCCGCATCGGCCGCGGCCGGCAGCGGTGGCAGGATCCGGACCCGCGGGTCGGGCCACGCGGGGAGGGAGGCGTCGCCCAGCACCAGCGCCTGCACCTGCGCGAACGGCGTGCCCTCCAGCAGCAGGCTGTCCAGCGTGGCGTCCAGCGCGGCACGGTCGGCGCCGCGTGCGTCGACCAGCACGGCGAGCCGCGGCGCGCCGCCGAGGGCGTCCAGGCGCGCGTCGAGAAGGTCGCGTTGCGCCGGCGTCACCGTCCGCTGCGCCTGCCAGTCGCGCAGCGTCGCCTGTACGCAGACCCGCGCGTAGGCGTCCTGGATCGCCTGCAGCAGGTCCACCGGCGTGCCGGGGCCGCCGCCCAGCGGCGTCACCGTGACCTGGCGGACGTCGCCATCGCCGCGGTACCAGCCCATGGCGCGCACGCCCTGGCGGAAGTTGGCATGGCCCTGGTCGCCGATGCCGGGCTGGTCGCGGCCGGCCTGGCTGTACTGTTCCTCCGACACCCGGAAGCGGGTCAGCGGCTTTGCCAGCAGCGCCAGGTGGCCGCGGTGCAGCAGCTTGGCGTACAGCGCCAGGTCGCCGACCCAGTTGATGACCTTGCCGGCCAGCGTCATCAGCTCGTCGCCGATCTCCAGCAGGTCGCTGCGCCGGCACAGCACGCAGCTGGGCTCGCCGACGAAGTTGATGGTGTGGTCGGCCAGGAACGACAGCAACTCCGGCCCGTCCAGCAGCACGTCGCCGGCGAACGGGAAGGCGGTGGCCGGGATGTCCTCCAGCGGCGCGCCGTGGCTGTCGATGCGCTGGCGGCGCGAGGACGCCAGCAGGACGTCCGGTGCACTCTGCATCGCCGCGACCAGCGCGGCGACGCAGTCCGGCGCCAGCACGTCGTCGTCGTGCAGGAACTTGACGTACTCGCCCTGGGCCAGGGCGATGGCGCGCGCGGTGCTGCCGAGTTCGCCCAGGCGGCTGGGGTTGCGTTCGTAGCGGATCGGGAACCGCGCCGAGCCACGCTTTCGCTCCACCACCTCGGCGATCGCCTCGGTGGGGTTGTCGTCGCAGATGACCAGTTCCAGCGCCGGATAGGTCTGGGCCAGCACGCTGTCGAGCGCCTGCTCGAAGTAGCGCAGCTTGTAGGCCGGCATGACCACGCTGACCAGGGGCGGGTGGGGCATGAACGATGGACCGTGTCGAAGGGGGGCGGATTCGGCAGCGAGCGCAGTCGCGATCGAGCGGAGCAATCCCCTGATGAAGCAATAAGCATGCCGATAGATGTTTGCCGCGGTCCGCGCCGACGGGTTGGGCGTATCCACTGTGTGTAAACCCACTAGTTTGTTCATTGGGATACGGGAGATGGGCGGCAGGTATCCGAGGCTGGAGTGAGGGCGCTGCCAGTTGCCGTGGTGCGCCCAGTCGGGGAAGGCATCGGCGCGCTGTTGGGAGTTGAGGTAAGGCCGCGCGTAGGTCCATTCGCCCAGGCTGGTCTGTACGAGTCGCTCGGCTTTGCCGTTGGTACGCGGGGTATAGGGCTTGGTGCGCAGGTGACGCATGCCGAGCCTGCGTACCAGGCCGCGGAAGCGACGGGATTCGTAGCAGGCACCATTTTCGGTTAGAACACGCTCGAAGCTGCCCGGCAATCTGGCGGTAGGTTTGCCGGCAGCGGCGCTGCTCAAGGACCTGATCCACGATGGACTGCGCAATAGCGTGCGGGCAATGACGTGGCCGCGAGGAGCGATCCATCAGCCCCGCCGTGCCTTCTTCCTTGAACCGCCTGAGCCACTTGTAGGCAGTGCGCACGCTGACCCCGGCCGCATGCGCCGCCTCCTCCACGCGCAGACCATGAACAAGGATGCGATCCACCAGCAAGGCTCGACCTCGCGGGCTCAAACCGCATGTTTATGCAGGTCCATCCTGGGCTCCGGGGGCTGGGTCGGCTTAGTAACCCCATCTTCCAGATCGGCCGCGGATGAACAGCCTGCTGAGAGATTACATGAGCTTCCTGTTAATGTTATTGATCGAAGTGAATGTTTCGCAAGCGGTCTATTTTTCTGAAAAAAATTTTTGCTAGGATCGATCCGTGGGCTCCATCGCAATGAGTCGCATCGCTCCTGATGCTGCTTGCGAGGCTGCTCGCATGGGGCGCTGCATGGCATGCTTGCACGATCAGCTCATGGCAGTGTTTCGGAGAAATTTCAACTGAACGACAGGGGGAATAATGATCATTGGTAAAATTGCAGCGATCGCCACACTCGCTTTGGCTGCCGGATCTGCGCAGGCATGGACATTGGTTTACGCGACCGATTCAAACGGGAACATATCGTCCGGATCGCTGCAAACCTTGCGCACCGCGGTGGATTCTGGGGCAAGTGTGAGAGTTTTGATTACGGCGCCAAACAATAATCCGGAGCATGTATGGGGTTTGCTGTGCACGAATACCTCGCTGAGGCTGGATTCGTCGCAAGCCGTGGTGTGTTCGAGCGATCAGGACTTGTCAATGAATGTGGCAATGGGTTCGCAATTCGGTGCTGTGAGCAATCCTGCATATTCTGCGCACTTTTTGCTTAATACGTCAGGTCAGTTTGTTCAAGCAAATATCCGAGTTTCGAACGGGGAGTTGCTGTCGAATACGAAATATACGTATGCCATGCGCTGGTACGTTGAATGATTTTAATTTTCTTATGACATTGGGTGGCCTTTGAAGATGGTCTGATCAACGCCATTGAAGGATGAGGTCAGGTCACGTCGGAAAAGCTTACGGCGCTCGGGTCCTCAGTTTTTGCCGTTTCTGGCGCGTTTGCGGGGTGTTGCCTGGGTTACGTTACACAGGCACACCCTTTCCAATCGCTGGCATCGCCTGCTTTGCCCTTTGCCGCCATCGCCTCAAGCAACCGGTACTGCCCTGCGCATCGCTCGGAGGAGGATCGAGCGCGACGACCGCCTGGCGCGTCATCTATGGGTGATGTAGCTCAGTTACGCTTGAACGGCGCCGGGTAGACCCGCAGGGTGCGACCGCGCGATCTCCGAGCGACTCAATCGCGCCGCTGCGCATCGCCGTGTCATTCGACGTAGAGCACGGTGTCGTAGAAATAGAAAGCATACTGACGCAGGCGCAGCTTGGCGTCCGGCAGGATCCGGTCGAGTTCGGCGACGATGTCCAGCAGGTCGAGCGCATGGTGGTAGCAGGTGATGGCCATGCGCGGCCGGCAGCGCCCGATCAGCGCCGCGCCGCCGCGCAGCACCCTGGCCTCGGCGCCTTCCACATCCATCTTCAGGACACTGACCTCTTCGATCAGATCGTCCAGGCGCACGCCGTCCACGCGCGCGGCGCCGCTGCCGTCGATCCGGCTGCCCATGGTGCCCCGTGCGTCGAACGCCACCGGCCCGGCGACATCGCTGACGGCGGCGTTGTACAGGGTCGTGCGGCCGTCATCGTCTGCCAGCCCTTGCTGCAGGGCGGCGAAGTTCTCCGGATCCGGCTCGAAGGCATGGATGGCGGCGTAGCGGTGGCGCGATGCCGCACGAAACTTCTTGACCGTGTCGCCGCGATAGGCGCCGATATCCACGTAGTGTTCGCCCGCGCCAATGCGTAGCGGATGCTCTACGGCCGAATACACCGAGTAATACTCCTGCTCCATCGGGCACAGGACGTCCAGCAGCGGCCGCCGGTCGCCGTCCATGCGCATCTGCAGGATCGCGTCCAGCGTACGCACGCTCAGTGCATCGGCGAAGCGGCCGCGCATCGCGTCGAACTGCGCGGCGTGCGCCAGCGTCTGTTCCCGCGTCACCTGTCCGCTCTGATACACCAGCGGAATGTCCAGGGCGTACATCAACTGCGGCAGATCGATGCGGCGACCGCTGCCCAGGCGCTGCACTTGGTCGAAGTGCAGCCATGCGGTCGGCATGTAGGCGCAGTTGATCGTGGGCAACCCGGCCAGGTCCGGGTCGCGCAGGAAGGTCGCTGTCGGGCGCACGTCGTCGAAGCCCGCATCGGTGATGCGGCGTTCGTGAAACACATCGTCCAGGGCGACGATGCGGATGCCAGGGACGCGCTCGGCCAACAGCGCGGCGGCGCGGGCCGCGTACAGACCGCCGAGACTGGAACTGGGGGCCAGGAAGATCGCGCCGCCGGCGCGCTTGCAGGCATCGATCAGGTCGGCTTCGCGCTGACGCGCGGCCATGTGGTCGGTCATGGGTCCACTCGAAAGGGCACGCGAAAGGAGGCGTGCGAATGCTGGAAAGACGGATAAGAGGGGCATGTCGCGTGGTAGCGCGATCAGGCCGCGCGGCGATTGCCGCCCGTGAGCGATCCTAGCGAAGCCTGTTGCGCCGGAAGCGTGCATGCATCCCAGCCCGGCGTGCTGTCGCACGTGGCGCCGCTTTTGGCAAAGTGAATCGGAGACGTCGGCACAGCGACGCCACTTCCGTCACTGGCGGAACGTATCGTTGAGCGGCACCGCGACTCGCGCGTCCGCGCGCGCCTGCATCAACGCAGGATGCGGGCGCCGCCAGGCATCAGCGCGTCGTAGAAGCAGCGGTCCGGCAGCAGGTCCGGCACGGTGCCGGGCAGCAGCCATTCGCAGTGCCGGCCGATCTTCGCGTCGCTGCGGGTCATGCTGCCGCCGCCTAGGGTGCTGCCCTGGCCGATCTGGGTGCCGCGGCCGAGGTGGACGCCGGCATGCAGGGTGACGCAGGCACCGACACGGACGTCCTGTTCGACGATCACCTGCCGTTCCAGCCAGCTGCCGGCGCCGATGCTGCTGCCGGCCGCGAGGTTGCAGCCCGGTCCGACGTGTACGTTGCCGAGCAGGCGCACGCCGTCGTCGACATGCGACTGCGGCCACACCAGATCGACGCTGCCGTAGCCCGCCAGGCGCACGTCGGCCAGCAGCTTGTGCCGCGACTGGTTGACTGCGCGCTCGTCCATCGCGACGAACACGTCGGTCGCGGCGGGCGCATGGCTGGCGTGCAGGGCGCCCAGGTCGAAGTTGTAGCGGTCAGGCGACTCCAGGGCGATGCCCACGTGCGCCAGGCCGCAGGCCTGTGCGGTGCGTTGCGCCTGCTCCAGCGCATGGCCCTGGCCGATCAGCACCAGCGTCTTCATGCCGGTTGCTCCAGCACATTGGCGCGGTACCACAGGTGCTGGCGCACCAGCTCGGTCTCGTAGTCGCCATGCATGAAGGAGCGCGAATGCGGGCCGAAACCAGCCTGCAGGCGTTCCAGCACCGCCGTGTCCTCGGCGATCACCTGGTGCTCGATGCGCATCAGCGTGCTCAACAGGGCGGTGAAATCGGTCCGCTCGCTTTTCCGCCGGGCGGTGGCGACCCACAGGTGGTAATCGGTCTCGTGCGGCGAGACCGGGTCGTATTGCTGCAGCACGAAGGAGTCGCCGCGCACGCTGTAGAAGTTCACGTTCGGATACAGGAACCAGTTGTAGAACGCCGAGTCCTCGCCGTAGCGCTCGCACAGTGGCCGATACCAGTGATCCTGCACCGCGATCTCGGCCTTGGCCGGGAAGCTCAGCGCCTGCAGGGGGATCGGCGCGCCGCCCTGCAGCAGTTGCTCCACCACCGAGGGCACCTCGGCGGGGCGCTCGACATGCGCCGAGGGCTTGGGCGCGGCGGTCATCAACGGGTTGAAGGTCTTGGGATGGATGAACGGGATATGGTTGTAATCCTTCACGTTCTCCATATTGAGCTTCCAGTTGTAGCGCACCCGGTGGCAGCTGTAGATCAGCTGCGAGTCCACGTGCGATGCCGCCGCGCGCAGATCCTCCAGGAAGGCCGTCTCGAACTGCTCCTCCAGCGGCAGCGGGTGCTCGGCCATGTTCACGAACAGCAGTTCGCCGACCTGCTGCACATGCAGTTTGGTCAGGCAGATGCCGGCCTTCTCCTCGGCAGTGAACTGGTACAGGCCGGAGTTGGGCAGCCCGCGCAGCTCGCCCTCGGCGCCGAACGACCAGGCGTGGTATGGGCACACCAGCGGCCGCTTGCCGTGCGATTCGGTCTGGATCGCCGATTGCCGGTGCGGACACTGGTTGAGGAAGGCGCGGATGCCGGCCTCGGTGCGCTGCACCAGCACCGGCACCCCGGCAATCTGCCTGGCGAAGAACTGATTGCGCTCGCGCACCATCGAGGCGAAGCCGGCGAAGATCCACAGTGTGCTGAACAGGCGCTGTTGTTCCAGGCGCAGGCTGTGCGGGCTGATGTAGTGCTCGGCGTCGAGGGCGTGGCGGGTCATGCGGAACGGCGTCCTGGGTGCGGGGTCAACGGCTGAAGATGGTCCGTGCCGGATTTCCGGCGACGGTGACGTTGGGCGGCACGTCCTTGACCACCACGCTGCCGGCGCCGATCACCGCGCCGTCGCCGATCGCGATGCCGGGCAGGATGGTGGCATGCGGGTGGATGACCACATCGTGGCCGATGCGCGCGCCGCCGCCGACGAACACGAAGTTGCCGATCTGCACATAGTCGCCGATCACCACATCGTGGCCGACGATGGTGGTGGCGAGGATGGTGACGAATTCGCCGATGCGGCTGTCGGCGCCGATCGACACGCCGACCTCGAACAGGCTGCCGCGCCCGATCGGCGTCTCCGAGGCCTCGCGCAGGCGTGGCCGCAGCACCATGAAGTCGGCGCCGCGCGCCAGCAACGGCTGGCTGTAGCGGCGGCGCGCGGCCGGATCGCCGAGCGCGCAGACGAACAGGTCGCCGGGCACCGGCTGATAGGTGTCCGGGTCGCCCAGCAGCGGCCAGCGCAGGCCAGCGCCGAGCGCGCTGCGGCTGTCGAGGAAACCCTTGATGTCCCAGGCCTGGCCATGGCCTGGATCGTCGTTGCAGGCCATCGCCGCGACGCCGCGGCCGAAACCGCCGGCACCGACGATCAGCACATGTTGCGCAGGCGCAGCGCTCATGCGAACTCCACGCCGCCGTCCATGCTGAAGGCCTGGCCGGTGACCTTGCTGCTGGCGTCGGAGAGGAAGTACAGGCAGGCCAGGGCCACGTCCTCGGGGTCGCCGATGCCCAGCGGATAGCGCTTGCGGCTCTCCTCGAACCAGGCCTTGTCCTCGTTGATCAGAGTGGTCTCGACCAGACCTGGGCACAGCGCGTTGGCGCGGATCTGGCGCCGCGCCAGTTCCAGCGCCAACGGCCGCAGCATGCCGATCAGTGCCGCCTTGGAGCCGGCGTAGGGGCCGACGCCGACGGTGCCGGTCAGCGCGGCGATCGAGGCGAGGAACACGATGGAGCCGCCGGGGCGCAGCGCCTGCCGCGCGAGCAGGTGGCGGGTCAGCATCGTCGGCGCCACGTAGTTGATCGTCATCACCTCGGTGAGGAAACGCTCGCTGACCAGCTTCATCGGCGACAGGCCGCGGATGCCGGCGCTGTGCACCACGCCGTCCAGCGGCCCGCTCTCGGCGGCCAGGCGCTGCACGGTGGCGGCGTCGCACAGGTCGCCGGCGAACAGGCGGTGGTCGTCGCCCGGCAAGGCGTCGAGCAGGGCCTGCAGTCGATCAACGTCGCGACCGGCGACGAGCAGGCGTGCGCCGGCGCCGGCGCAGGCCTTGGCGACCGCCTCGCCGATACCTTTGGAGGCGCCGGTCACCAGGATGCGCTTGCCGTGCACGCCGTACAGCGTCTGCAGCAGCGCGGCGGGCGTTTCCGCAACGGACATGGGGGTCTCCGGGCTCATAGGCGGATCGGCAGGGACAGCCCGCCGTCGATGGTCAGGGTGCTGCGGGTGATCCAGCGGCTGGCGTCGGACAGCAGGTAGACCGCGCCATTGGCGACGTCGGCCGGGTCGATGCGGCCCAGCGGGGTCAGGGCGATCTTGTCGTCCATGTCCGCGGTGCTGCCGAGCCTGCTCAGCATCGGCGTGTCGACGTAGCCTGGAGCGATGCAGTTGGCGCGGATGCGGTGCCGGGCCTGTTCCAGCGCGAAGGAGCGTACCGCGGCCTCCAGCGCGGCCTTGGACCCGGCGTAGCCGGCGCTGGCCTGCGGCGCCGCGCGCGCGGTCAGCGCCGAGACGTAGACCAGCGAGGCGCCCTCGTGCAGCCGGCGCTTGGCCAGCAACTGCTGGGTCAGGATGACCGGCGCCAGGTAGTTCACCGACAGCATCTGCTGCAGGTGCTTCTCGGCGGCCATCCGGAACGGCACCAGCGCGGCGATGCCGGCGCACGAGGCCAGGCCGTGGTAGCGCTCGGCCGCTTCCAGCAGGGCCGTGCGGGTGGCGTCCTCGGTGAGGTCGCCGACGACGCTGCGGTGGCCCTCGCCAGGGAGCGCCGCGGCGACCGCCTGCAGACGTTCCGCATCGCGTCCGTTGAGGACCAGCGTCGCGCCCAGGCGCGCGCACAGCGCGGCCACGGCGGCGCCGATGCCCGAAGAGGCACCGGTCACCAGGATGGTCTTGCCCTGCAGCCCGAAGGCATCGGTCGTTGCAACAGGCGCCATCGTCAGGACTCGATCAGGTCGGGGAACACCGCACCGTCGATATCGACCAGGCAGGTGCCCCAGGACAGGCCGATGCCGAAGCCGCACAGCAGCACGCGCTTGCGGCCTTCTTCCAGTTCCCTGTTGATCCGCGCGGTCATGGTCACCGGCAGCGAGGCGCCGCTGGTGTTGCCGAAATCGTGCAGGGTGGAGGGCACCTTTTCCGGCGGCAGGCCGAGCTTCTTGCGGATGGTCTCGTTGATCATCCGGTTGGCCTGGTGGAACACGAAGTAGTCGATCTCGTCCTTGGACACGCCGCTGTAGTCGAGCAGCTTCTGCACCGCCGGCGGCACCCGCTGGGTGGAGAAGCTCAGCACCGCCACGCCGTCCAGCTGCAGGTCCACGCCACGGTGCCAGTGGTCGTTCTCGTCGGCGCGATACGGGATCAGGTGCTGCACCCCGACCGGCTCGCGATGGCCGCCGACCGGCAGGATGATCGCGCGATAGCCGCTGCCGTCGCTGTTGAGGTCGAAATGCATCGGAGCCGCGTCGGCGCTGAACTCCAGCGCGGTGGCGGTGCCGGAATCGGAGAAGATCGGATCGTCGAAGGTGGCGCTGCGGTCGCCCACCAGCAGCAGGCCTTTCTTGACCCCGCCGGCAGCGATCATCGAGCCGAGCAGGTTGATGCCGAACGGGTAGGCCGAGCAGCCCAGGTTGACGTCGAACGCCACCGTGGCGTGCGACAGGCCCAGGCGGTCCTGCAGGATGATCGCCGTGGCCGGGATCGGATAGTCCGGCGACTGGGTGACCACGATCAGCGCATCGACCTCCTCGCGCTGCCACTGCAGGCGCTCCAGCAGCACCTGCGCCGCGTCGAAGGCCAGATCGGAAAAGCACTGCCAGTCCGCGGCCATGCGCCGGGTGTGGATGCCGATGTTGCGCACCAGCCGCTCGCGTTCGGAGCGGATCTGCGGCCGGCAATCGGTGAGGTTGGAGACGACGCGCCTGGGCACGCAGGTCGCCATGCCGGCGAAGCGCACGTTGTGCAACGTGGAGGTCGGCATGCTATGCCTCGGTCAGCTGATAGAGATCGCCCAGGGTGACCACGGCGGCCAGGTGCTCGCCGGTGATGGTCTTGCCGTACTCCATGTCGAACATCACGATCACGCCCAGCGCGGCCAGCGAATCCCATTCGGGCAGCTCGCGCAACACCGTGTCCATGGTCACCTCGACCGGATTCTGGAAATCCGTGGCCGACAGGAAATTCTCGATAAACGTCTCTTGGCTCATGCTGCGGGTTCCACGGGTTGGGCGAAGGAGGGAGGGACCAGGGTGCGACGGGAATCGGACGCGGGCATGACGCCGCCCGCCGCGGCGATCAGGTCGACGATGGCGTCCACCTGCTCGGCCGCCAGTCCGGGAAAGATCGGCAGGCACAGCACGCGCTCGGCCATCTGCCGCGCCACCGGCAGGCCGGCCGGGGCCGAGGAGGGCAGGCCGCGGTACATCGGGAAGTCGCTGATCAGCGGGTAGAAATAGCGGCGCACCAGAATGTCGTGGCTGCGCAGCAGCCGGTGCAGTTCGTCGCGCACCAGTGGGAAGGCGTCCTCGACCAGGATCGGGAACGAGGCGTAGTTGGACAGTCCCGGTTCCCGCGGCGCCAGGCAGCGGATCCCCGGCACCTGCGCCAGGCGCCGACGGTACTGCGCGTCGATCGCCCCGCGCTGCGCCAGTGCGTCGTCGATGTGCTGCAGTTGCAGCAGCCCGAAGGCGGCGTTGATCTCGCTCATCTTGCCGTTGATGCCGGTGGCCACCACCGCGGTCTCGTCGACGAAGCCGAAGTTCTTCAGGCGGCTGATGCGCTGGTAGGTCTTGGCGTCCGGGCAGACGATGGCGCCGCCCTCGAAGGTGTTGAACACCTTGGTGGCGTGGAAGCTGAGCACGCTGAGGTCGCCGTGGCGCAGGATCGAGCCGCCAGCGTCCTTGACCCCGAACGCATGCGCGGCGTCGTAGATGACCTTGAGGTTGTAGGTATCGGCGATGCGCTCGATCGCGGCGGTGTCGCAAGGCGTGCCATAGCAGTGCACCGGCATGATCGCGGTGGTGTGCGGGGTGATCGCCGCCTCGATCTTGAGCGGATCCAGGTTCATGGTCTGCGGATCGATGTCCACGAACACCGGCTTGATGCCGCGCCACAGCAGCGAATGCGCAGTGGCGACGAACGAGTACGGCGTGGTGATCACCTCGCCGGTGATGCGCAGCGCCTGCAGCGCAGTCAGCAGCGCCAGGGTGCCGTTGGTCAGCAGCGCCAGGTGGTTGACCCCCAGATACTCGGCCAGCGCTTTTTCCAGTGCGCGGTGCATGTCGCCGCCGTTGGTCAGGATGCGGCTGCGCCAGATCTGCTCCAGGTAGGGGACGAACGCCTCCAGGGGCGGCAGCAGCGGACTGGTGACGGGGATGGACATGGGACCTGCCTGGCGACGGGTGGAAGTCCCCGGTGCGGAACGTGCCGCCCGGTGCTGTGGAAACGTGAAGCAAGCCACATGCCAAAGGTGCCTGTCCACTGTCGGCGGTGCCGATCGGGATGTGGTGCAGGCGAAACCTGGCTTGCCGCGAGCGCGCGCTGCGACAGCGCCCGCGTCGGGCCGGCAGGTGACGAGGAAAGGGAAGAGGGCGTGGCGTTCCGAGGGACAAGGGGCGCGTCGGGTGCGGTCGCACCCGACGCCGTGCGCCGGCTCAGCTCGCCAGTTCGGTCTGGTCGCGGTCGATGCCGTACTTGCGCAACTTCTCAACCAGGGTGGTGCGCCGCAGGCCCAGCAACTGCGCCGCATGCGCGACCACGCCTTGGGTGCGCTCCAGCGCCTCGTTGATCAGCGCAAGCTCGATGTTGGCCATGTGCCCGCGCAGGTCCAGGCCGCTTTCCGGCAGCGTCGCCGCGGCCTGGGCCGGCGCATCCGCGTCCGTCCCCGGCTTGCCGCCGACGTGCAGGTCGACCACGTTGGGCACCCGCCGCGGATCGGTTGCGATCGGCGCCGGCGGGGCCGAGACGTCGATGGACGAGGCAAAGTCGCCGCGGTAGCGTGCCGGCAGGTCCTGCACCCGCACCAGGCCGCCCGGGTGCAGCACCGCCAGGCGCTCGACCAGATTGGTCAGCTCGCGCACGTTGCCCGGCCACTCGTAGCTGCGCAGCGCCTGCAAGGCCTCTTCGGAGAAGCGCACTTCGCCGCGCCCGGTCCGCGCCAGTTGCGCGGCGATGGTGTGCACCAGCGCCGGCAGGTCGTCGCTGCGTTCGCGCAGCGCCGGCATCTCGATCGGAAACACGTTGAGCCGGTAGAACAGGTCCTCGCGGAACTGATTGCCGGCGATGCGTTCTTCCAGGTTGCGGTGGGTCGCGGCGATCACCCGCACGTTGCAGCGGATCGTGACGTTGCCGCCGACCCGCTCGAAGCTGCGCTCCTGCAGGACGCGCAACAACTTGACCTGCATCGGCAGGCTCATGTCGCCGATCTCGTCGAGCAACAGGGTGCCACCCTCGGCCATCTCGAAACGGCCCTTGCGCGCGCTCAGCGCGCCGGTGAACGAACCCTTTTCATGGCCGAACAGTTCGCTTTCCAGCAGATCCGGCGGAATTGCGCCGCAGTTGATCGCCACGAACGGACCGTCGCGGCGCGGCGACTGCTGGTGGATCGCCCGCGCCACCACTTCCTTGCCGGTGCCGGACTCGCCCAGTACCAGCACGGTGGTGTCGAAGGCGGCGACCTGGTCGATCAGCCGGCGCAGGCGGGTCACCGCCGCGCTGGTGCCGGTCGGGCCGTTGTCCTGCGCGGCACCGGCCTGGTGCTCGGCGTCCAGCCGCTTGAGGCTGGCGCGGCGCAGCAGGGTTTCCAACTGCGCGTGGCGCAGCGGCGCTTCCAGCTGCCACACGTTGGCTTCGTGCAGGCCATGGCGCTGCGCGAAGGCCTGCGCATCGCCGTTGAGCAGCAGCACCGGCGGCGGCAGCGAACTGCGCGCCACCCAGCCGAAGAAGGCATCGGCCTGGTCCTGGTCGTCGAGCCCGCCGACCAGGATCGCCATCCACTCGGTCTGCCGATGCCGGCCGGGCTGGACGTCGGCCACGTCGGTGACCCAACGCGGGTTGAGGTCCATGAATTCGAGCAGGCTGACGGTCCGCTCGGCGCGCACCGCGTCGTCATCGATCACCAGGATCCGCGATTCGCTCATGCCGGCACTCCTTCGGTCCGAAGTCCCTCCAGGATCGGCATCACTTCCTGGATGTAGGACAGCTTGCTGACGAAGTTGTCGGCACCGGCGCGCATGGCGTGCTCGCGGTGCTCGGCATCGTCGAAATGGCTGGCGATCACGATGTAGGGCGCCTGATCCTGGGTCTTGATCAGGCGCGTGGCCTGCAGACCGCCCATCTCGGGCATGGCCAGGTCCATCAGCACCACCTGCGGGCGCAGCGACTCGGACCGCTCGATGGCCTCCAGGCCATTGGCGGCGCTGCCGATCACTTCCATCCAGTCGAGCTTGCGGAAGTGGCGCATGGCGGCGTTGATGAAACCTTCGTGGTCGTCGACCAGAAGCACGGACAGTTTGTTCATATGCGTCGTTTTTCCTTAGCCCGCACGGGCCAGCAGCGGTTTGCTGCCGCGGCGGCGTTCGCGTGCGGGAGCGATGTCCAATTGTTCACGATACTTGGCGACAGTGCGCCTTGCCACGTTCACGCCCTGTCGCGACAGCAGCCCGGCGATGGCCTCGTCGGCCAGCGGCCGCCCCGCCGGCTCGGATTCGATCAGGCGCCGGACCATGGCGCGGACTGCCTGGCCGGACACCGCCGCGCCTTCCAGGCGCACGGCGAAGAAGTGCTTCAGCTCGAAGGTGCCGCGCGGGGTCTGCAGGTACTTGCCGGTGGTGATGCGGGAAATGGTCGACTCGTGCATGCCGATCGCCTCGGCCACTTCCTTCAGGGTCAGCGGCGCCATCGCTTCCTCGCCCTTGACCAGGAACGCCGACTGGCGCTCGACGATGGCGCGGGTGGTGCGCAGCAAGGTCTCGTAGCGCATCGACAGGCCGCGGGTCAGCCAGCGCGCTTCCTGCAGCATTTCGCGCAGTGGCTGCGCGGCGTCGCCGGCCTCGGCCAGGGCGCGCTCGTGCATCGGGTTGACGGTGACGCGGTGGGTGGTGGCCGGGTTCAGCGCGACACGCCAGGTGCCGTCGGCATGCCAGGCCACCACGTCCGGCAGGACATGGCCCAGATCCTGCGGCTGCAGGCTGTCGCCGGGGCGCGGCTGCAGCGACAGGATCAGCCGCACCGCCTCGCGCACGTCGTCGGTCTCGGCGTCGAGCTGGCGACCGAGCAGGGCGTAGTCGTGGCTGGCGAGCAGGTCGAGGTCGCCGGCGAGGATGCGCCCGGCCAGGTGGCGGCCGGGCACGCGGCCGGGCAGGTCGCTCAGCTGCGCCTGCAGGCACTCGCGCAGGTCGCAGGCGCCCAGGCCACCCGGGTCGCCGTGCAGCAGGCGCTGGCGGACGGCTTCGGCCTGCGCCACCGACAGGCCCAGCCGGGCGCTGGCCAGTTGCTGCAGGGTGTCGAGCGGGCCGTCCAGGTAGCCGGCATCGTCGCAGTGTTCCAGCCAGAACGCGGCCGCCGCCAGTTCCGCCACCGGCAGTTCCAGGGCCAGCCGCTGCAGCACGCGCAGGTGCGGATCGGTCGACTCGCCCGCGGCGATGCGCTGCATGCGGTCGTCTTCGCCGTCGTTCCAGCCGGCGGCGGGGATGTCCCACATCGAGGACTCGGGAAGTTCGTCGAATGCCGCGGTTTCCAGCGCCGCATCCTCGTGCTTCACCACCGGCTCGATCACGCCCTCGGGCTCTTCCAGCTCGAGCAATGGATTGGTCTCCAGTGCGCGGCGGATTTCCAGTTCCAGTTGCATGCCATCGAGCTGCAGCAGCCGGATCGACTGCAGCAGTTGCGGGGTCAGATGCAGTTGCTGGCCCAGTTGGGCGGAAACGGTCGGCTTCATGCGGACTTCCTCGGTTCGGCGCCAACCCTCTGGCGCCCGTGGAACGCATAGTGCTTGTCGCCCGACGGTAACAGAATCGGGGTGTTCCTGAGTAGGGTAGTCAAATTCCCGACAGGGTGTCAGGGATTTCCCGACATGCGGTGCGTGGGCGCCGGACAGTCGACGGCGAAATGCCTGATGCAGCGGGGTCCGGCGGAAGCGTCACGCCTGCTGACCGATTAAGGCAAGCGCCATGCCAATGTCCCGTGTCGGGATGCCGTCCCCAGTTCAGCTCAGCTCGCCCTGGTGGCGTGCGGCCAGCAGGACCAGATCGTTGGCGCGGCGGCAGCCCAGCGATTCCATCATCCGCGCGCGGTGGGTCTCGACGGTCTTGACGCTGATGCCCAGGTCCGAGGCGATTTCCTTGTTGCTCTGGCCGCGGCCGATCTGGCGCAGGATCTCGCGCTGTCGCGGCGACAGTGCGGCGATGCCGACCGGGCGCTCGCGGCCGAGCATCGGCGCGATCATCTTGGAGGAGATCTGCGGGCTCAGGAACACCTGGTTGGCGCTGGCCGCGCGCAACGCCAGCTCCAGCTCCAGCGGGGCGGCGTCCTTGACCACGAAGCCGGTGGCGCCGCGGTCCAGCGCATCGCGCACATGCACCGGGTCGTCGTGCATCGACATCATCACCACCCGGGTCTTGGGCGAGCTGTGCAGCACGTCGGTGAGCGCGTCCAGGCCGCTGCGCCCCGGCAGGGACAGGTCCATCAGCACCAGATCGGGGCGGTGCAGGGTGGCCAGGTCCACGGCCTGTTGCGCGTTGCTGGCCTCGGCGACCACGTCGACGTCCGCAAACGTCTGCAGCAGCCGGCTCAGGCCGGCGCGTACCAGGGTGTGATCGTCGACGATGATGACTCGCACGGTGCAGGTCCTTCTATTCAGAGCCGCACATTAGCCGAGCCGCCCGCCGCCGCCAACCTCGCCGCGGCGGTCCGGGGGGGCGGTGTGCCGGCTCAGCGCGCGCGCCGGCTGTCGGCGATCTGCCGGCGGTGCAGCCGGAACAGGTGGCGTTCCAGGGCCTCTTCCAGGCCCGGCGGCTGTGTCTCGAACCGTAGCCAAAGTTGCACGACGCCCGCGGTGGCGGCCTCGGCCAGCACCCGTACCGGCAGTTCCAGGTGGTCCGGGAGCCAGTCCGAGGGCTGCAGGCGCAGCAGGCCGGCGGCGCCGGCCGTGGCGCCCGAGCGCGCGCCCAACTCCAGCCGCACGCCCCGGCGCGACCAGCACAGCGGCCGCAGCGGCAGGGCATCCTCGTGCTGGCGGGCCAGCCGGCCCAGCAGCACCAGCATCAGGTCGAGCTTGGCCTCCATCCGCTGGGTCTGCGCGGTGGACTCGCTGCGGTCGTCGCTGCCGTCCTCGCCACGCAGATCCTCGATCTGCGCCAGGCTGCGCAACAGCGCTTCGCCGGCGGCGAGCCGGCCGGCGCCGTTGCCCAGGCGGAAATCCGCCGGCAGCGCCAGTTCGCAACTGAGGGTATCGTGGAACAGCTCGGCGTCGGCCGGGTGCTGCGCCGCGCCGTCCGAGCCGGTGTTCATCCCAGCAGTCCGGCCTGCGAGTAGAGCCGCGCGGCGTGGCTGGACTGGCGGCTGCTGCGCAGCCAGGCCGCGGCATGGTCGCGCTCCATGCGCATCTGCGCGGTCACCGCCTGCTGCAGGGCCAGCAACGGCTTCAACGCCTCGCGCGAGCGGTCTGCGCCGTCCTGCTGCAGATACGCCTGCAGGTGCCGCGCGTGGTCGGCGACCATGGCCTGGGCCAGCGCGTAGTCGTCGCCACGCAGGACCTCGCGCAACTCGTGCAGGTCGTTGTGCAGGTCGGCGAGCTGGATGCTCACGACGCGTTCGCCGTGGCCAGTTCGCGCTGCTGCGCGGGAATGGCGGCCCAGGCCGCGTCGATCTCGCTGAGCAGTTCCAGCGCTTCGGTCAGCGCGGCGTCGTCGTTGTGCAGGTTGGCTTCGGTCAGCCGGTGCATCACGTAGTCGTAGAGTGCCGACAGATTGCCGGCGATCTCGCCGCCGGCCTCGTGGTCGAGCGAGCCGTTGAGATGGCCGACGATGGCGCAGGCCTCGCCGATCGCCTTGCCCTTGCGTGCCTGGTCGCCCTGCGCGAGGCAGGCCTGGGCCTGGCGGATGCGCTGGCAGGCGCCGGCGAACAGCATGGCGACCAGCTTGTGCGGATCGGCATCGGTGACGCTGGTGGAAATGCCCATCTTGCGATATTGCTCGGCGTACTGGCGGCTGGAACCGTACATGGAAAACTCCTCGGGTGGATCGGCTGGCCTCCGCGCCGCGCCGGTGAGCGGCGACGCTGCGGTTGCTGCGGCCAATCCGTAATGACTGTCGATACTCTTTCTATCGGCCGCCACGCGTCTCGACTTGAGCCGCGCGGCCGCCTGTGCGTCATTTGAACTGCTTGGCCAAACCGTCGCTCACGCTCTGCATCTGCGTCACCAGCGTCTCCATCGCCGTGAAGCGCGCGGTGTACTGGTCGCTCAGCGCTTGCATGCGCTTGTCGAGATCGCCGAGTTGGTCGGTCAGGTCGGCGATGTGCTTGTTGATCGCGTCGGTCCGCTGGGTCAGCGTGCCGCTGGTGCTGTCCAGGTTGCTCTTCAGCAGCGTGCTCATGCCGGTACCGAAACTGCCGTTGTTGCCGAGCAGGGTCTTGGCCGCCGACGGATCGGCGGCCGCCGCGGTGTCGAACTTGGCGCTGTCGAAGCTCATCACCCCGTCCTTGTCGATGGTCACGCCCATCGCCATCAGGCCGCTCACGTTGTCGCTGACCAGCCGGCGCAGCGACTGCTGCAGGCCGCGCACCATCGCATCGCCGGTCATCGGCGAGGCCTTCTTGTTGGTGGCGTCGTAGGCGCTGGAGGACTTGAGCACGCTGTTGGCGGAGTTGTAGGCGCTGACCAGGGCGGTCAGATTGGCCTTCAGCGGGGTGTTGTCGTTGGTGATGTTGAGATTGAAGCTGGTGCCGGCCACGGCCTTGGTGAGATTGATGGCCACGCCGGGCACCAGGTCGGCGATGGTGTTGCTGCTGGAGGTGCGCTGGAAGCCGTCCACTTTCACCACCGCGTCGGCGGCGGCGATGGTCTGGGTCAGCCCGCCGTTGTTGCCGGGCGGGTAGGTGAGCTTGGCCAGGCCGCCGTCGCCGCCGGACGTGGTGATGGTCAGGGCGCCCTTGGTGCCGGTGTCGACCGCGTTGAGCACCAGATGGTCGCCATCGTCGGCGGTGACCACGCTGGCGGTCACGCCGGCACCGTTGGCGGCCTTGTTGATGAAGGCGGCCACGTCGCTGAGCTTGCTGCCGGCATCGACGTTGATGTTGAGCGTGGTGCTGCCGTAGGCGATGGTCAGGGTGCCGCCACCGACGACGGCGCCGCTGGCGTAGGCCGACGAGGTCAGTTTCTGCGACTGCGCCAGTTTCACCACCTCGATGCCGTATTTGCCGGCGTTGGCGCTGGAGGTCACGGTGGCGGTATAGCCGGCGCCGTCGTCGATGGTCGCCTTGTAGGCGCCCTTGTCGGCGCTGTCGGACACCGTGCTCATCGCCGTCTGCAGGTTGGACAGCGCGCTCTTGATCGTGCTCAAGGACGACAGTTGCGCGCTGGAAGCGGTACCGTCGCGGTTGATCCGGTCTTCCTGCGGCTGGCGTTCCTTCGCCACCAGTTTGGCGACGAAGCTGGGAATGTCCAGGCCTGAGCCGATTCCAGTGGTGGACATGGTGGTGGTCCTTGAGGTGGCCGGCACGCGGTGCGCCAGCGGCTGAGGGGAGTATCGGCGCGCGGGAGCGCTTCTTGAGCGGCGCCTGCGCGTTGCGACGGCTCCCCGTGCCATGCAAATCCTGTGCCGCATCCAGGGCGTCAAAAAAAAGCCCCTCCTTGCGGAGGGGCCCCGTGGTGCATTGCGGTGCGTCCGTGCTTAGCCCTGGAGCAGGCTCAGCACGCTCTGCGGCGCCTGCTTGGCCTGAGCCAGCATGGCGGTGCCGGCCTGCTGCAGGATCTGCGTGCGGGTCAGCTCGGCGGTTTCCTTGGCGTAGTCGGTATCGCGGATGCGGCTGCGCGAGGCCGACAGGTTCTCCGAGGTGGAGCTCAAGTTGGCGATGGTGGAGGTGAAGCGGTTCTGGATCGCACCCATGTCCGCGCGCGAGGAGTTCACCGAGGTCAGCGCGTTGTCGATGATGCTCAGCGCCTTCTGCGCGCCCTGGAAGGTCGAGATGTCCACGTCCTTCAGGAAGTTGGTGGTACCCGCGGCCGCGGTGGCGCTGGCGGCGATGCCGCTCTGGTCGAAGGTGATGCCGGTGGCACCGGTGGCGCTGCCCGCGGTGAACGAGAAGTCCTGGCCGCCCTTGACCGATTCCAGCTTCAGCTTGTTGCTGCTGTCCACCGAGGCGTACACGCCGGTCTGGGCCAGCTTGTCGTTGATCGCCGAGGCGATCTTCTTGGCCACGCTGGTGTCCACGTCGCCGACGGCCACCGAGACCGAGGCGATGCTGACGCCGTTGACGGACATGCCGGAGAAGCTGCCGCTGGCGGTGGCGGTACCCGAGGCCAGGGCGTTGGTGGTGGTCTGGGTGGCGGCGAAGCCGGCCTTGCCCAGCGCGGCGGCGCTGGCGTTGACGATGCTGTTGATGCCGATGGTCTGGCCGGCGTCGGCACCGATCTGGAACAGCGCGCCGGAGAACGAGCCGTCCAGCAGCTTGGTGCCGTTGAAGTTGGTCTGGCTGGAGACGCGGTCGATTTCCGAGGCCAGCTGCTTGACTTCCGAGTTCAGCGCGCCACGGTCGGTGGTGGAGTTGGTGGCGTTGGCCGACTGCACCGCCAGTTCGCGGATACGCTGCAGGTTGTTGCCGATTTCGACCATCGCGCCTTCGGCGGTCTGCGCCAGCGAGATGCCGTCGTTGGCGTTGCGCGAGGCCACGTCCAGGCCGCGGATCTGGGTGGTGAAGCGCTCGGAGATCGCCAGACCGGCCGCGTCGTCCTTGGCGCTGTTGATGCGTAGGCCCGAGGACAGGCGCTGGATCGTCGTCGCCAGGCTGGCGCTGGTGGTATTGAGGTTCCGCTGAGCGTTCAGCGACATTACGTTGGTATTGATGACCTGTGCCATTTGTACGCCTTGGTTTTAACGTGTTTGATATCGTTTCCGCTCGAGGGCTTCTAATGGCGTAGAAGCCCTCGGCGGTGCATCGCGGCTTGCTGCGCTTAGCCCTGGAGCAGGCTCAGCACGCTCTGCGGCGCCTGCTTGGCCTGAGCCAGCATGGCGGTGCCGGCCTGCTGCAGGATCTGCGTGCGGGTCAGCTCGGCGGTTTCCTTGGCGTAGTCGGTGTCGCGGATGCGGCTGCGCGAGGCCGACAGGTTCTCCGAGGTGGAGCTCAGGTTGGCGATGGTGGAGGTGAAGCGGTTCTGGATCGCACCCATGTCCGCACGCGAGGAGTTCACCGAGGTCAGCGCGTTGTCGATGATGCTCAGCGCCTTCTGCGCGCCCTGGAAGGTCGAGATGTCCACGTCCTTCAGGAAGTTGGTGGTGCCCGCGGCCGCAGTGGCGCTGGCGGCGATGCCGCTCTGGTCGAAGGTGATGCCGGTGGCACCGGTGGCGCTGCCCGCGGTGAACGAGAAGTCCTGGCCGCCCTTGACCGATTCCAGCTTCAGCTTGTTGCTGCTGTCCAGCGAGGCGTACACGCCGGTCTGGGCCAGCTTGTCGTTGATCGCCGAGGCGATCTTCTTGGCCACATCGGTGTCCACGTCGCCGACGGCCACCGAGACCGAGGCGATGCTGACGCCGTTGACGACCATGCCGGAGAAGCTGCCGCTGGCGGTGGCGGTACCCGAGGCCAGGGCGTTGGTGGTGGTCTGGGTGGCGGCGAAGCCGGCCTTGCCCAGCGAGGCGGCGCTGGCGTTGACGATGCTGTTGATGCCGATGGTCTGGCCGGCGTCGGCGCCGACCTGGAACAGCGCGCCGGAGAACGAGCCGTCCAGCAGCTTGGTACCGTTGAAGTTGGTCTGGCTGGAGACGCGGTCGATTTCCGAGGCCAGCTGCTTGACTTCCGAGTTCAGCGCGCCGCGGTCGGTGGTGGAGTTGGTCGCATTGGCCGACTGCACCGCCAGTTCGCGGATACGCTGCAGGTTGTTGCCGATTTCGACCATCGCGCCTTCGGCGGTCTGCGCCAGCGAGATGCCGTCGTTGGCGTTGCGCGAGGCCACGTCCAGGCCGCGGATCTGGGTGGTGAAGCGCTCGGAGATCGCCAGACCGGCCGCGTCGTCCTTGGCGCTGTTGATGCGCAGGCCCGAGGACAGGCGCTGGATCGTCGTCGCCAGGCTGGCGCTAGTGGTGTTGAGGTTGCGCTGAGCGTTCAGCGACATTACGTTGGTATTGATGACCTGTGCCATTTTGATATCTCCTCTAAGCGATTTGTCCGGCAACCCATTGGTGCCTGGAGCCTCCGCAGGGGGCCATCAATTGGCCAGTGCCGCTGCTGGTATAAGTAACGGCAGTCGGTGCGCAACCTTTAGGGATTTACTGCCGAAAATTTGGCGTTTCGGCGATTTGCGTGACACCAGAAACGCGGCGAAAGGCTTGTTTCGGCCGCGCTTCGTCAAACTTTAGGCGTCTTGCACAAGTCGGGGAAAGAGCGGCCTGGATCGCGCCGAGGGCGATGCGCGCGATGCTCTCGATCGTGTGTCGCGTCGACGACGCGAACGCTTGACCTGCCGGTACGCAGCGCATCGCGACGCGACGGCTTGGCCATCTCTCCCTCTACCTGTCTGATCGCCTTACGGCCGTCCATGGCGATGAAGTAGAAGGAGCGTCGGTTGTCCGGCGATGTAGGCAATGCCGGCGCGCTTTCAGGTCGTGCACTGCGTTGATGACGCATGACAGGCGATCTTGAAGTGCGGCCACGGTCATCGCCAACTGCTGACCGCCATCCAGCCCACTGGTCACGTGTCGCGCGACAGCGCAGGCGGTCGGTGGCCATGGCTGTCTCCCGTCGATCCTGCATAACGGGTCGCATGCACGGGATCGCCGCGAATAGCATGGCCACGCCGTCAGCTGGCCGTCGCCCTGCCAGTCATGGTAGCGCTCGCCTTCGGCGTCGAGGACCGGCAACGCGCGGAGATGGCGCTTCCTCCGGGATGCGACGGCCCATCGCGGGAAGAGGAAACAAAAAAGGCCCCTCCTTGCGGAGGGGCCTCGGTGGTGCAATGCGGCTGGCGACGCTTAGCCCTGGAGCAGGCTCAGCACGCTCTGCGGGGCCTGCTTGGCCTGGGCCAGCATGGCGGTGCCGGCCTGCTGCAGGATCTGCGTACGGGTCAGCTCGGCGGTTTCCTTGGCGTAGTCGGTATCGCGGATGCGGCTGCGCGAGGCCGACAGGTTCTCCGAGGTGGAGCTCAGGTTGGCGATGGTGGACGTGAAGCGGTTCTGGATCGCACCCATGTCCGCGCGCGAGGAGTTAACCGAGGTCAGCGCGTTGTCGATGATGCTCAGCGCCTTCTGCGCGCCCTGGAAGGTCGAGATGTCCACGTCCTTCAGGAAGTTGGTGGTGCCCGCGGCCGCAGTGGCGCTGGCGGCGATGCCGCTCTGGTCGAAGGTGATGCCGTTGGCGCCGGTGGCCGAGCCCGCGGTGAACGAGAAGTCCTGGCCGCCCTTGACCGATTCCAGCTTCAGCTTGTTGCTGCTGTCCACCGAGGCGTACACGCCGGTCTGGGCCAGCTTGTCGTTGATCGCCGATGCGATCTTCTTGGCCACATCGGTGTCCACGTCGCCGACGGCCACCGAGACCGAGGCGATGCTGACGCCGTTGACGACCATGCCGGAGAAGCTGCCGCTGGCGGTGGCGGTACCCGAGGCCAGGGCGTTGGTGGTGGTCTGGGTGGCGGCGAAGCCGGCCTTGCCCAGCGAGGCGGCGCTGGCGTTGACGATGCTGTTGATGCCGATGGTCTGGCCGGCGTCGGCGCCGACCTGGAACAGCGCGCCGGAGAACGAGCCGTCCAGCAGCTTGGTACCGTTGAAGTTGGTCTGGCTGGAGACGCGGTCGATTTCCGAGGCCAGCTGCTTGACTTCCGAGTTCAGCGCGCCACGGTCGGTGGTGGAGTTGGTGGCGTTGGCCGACTGCACCGCCAGTTCGCGGATACGCTGCAGGTTGTTGCCGATTTCGACCATCGCGCCTTCGGCGGTCTGTGCCAGCGAGATGCCGTCGTTGGCGTTGCGCGAGGCCACGTCCAGGCCGCGGATCTGGGTGGTGAAGCGCTCGGAGATCGCCAGACCGGCCGCGTCGTCCTTGGCGCTGTTGATGCGCAGGCCCGAGGACAGGCGCTGGATCGTCGTCGCCAGGCTGGCGCTGGTGGTGTTGAGGTTCCGCTGAGCGTTCAGCGACATTACGTTGGTATTGATGACCTGTGCCATTTTGATATCTCCTCTAAGCGATTTGTCCGGCAACCGGTTGGTGCCTGGAGTCTCCGCAGGGGGCCATCAATTTGGCCAGTGCGGCTGGTGATATAAGTAACGGCGACAGGCTCGCAACCTTTAGCGATTTACTGCAGAAAATTTGCCGTTCCGGCGATGCGCAAAACACCAGGAATACCGCGGAGAGCCTTTCTCGGCCGCACTTCGGCAAACTTTAGGGTTGCCTGCGCGTTGTCTACCTATCCAGCGGCGATGACGATCTTTGTATAACGCGAAAGGCCCGGAAGCGTCGCCGCGCTCCGGGCCTTTCTGTATATCCGGTATATCGCCGATCAGCCGAGCCGGTCGAACAGCGACATCCTTTGCATCTGGGTAAAGATGGTCTGTGCCGCTTTCAGCGCCGACTGTTCCAGTTGGTACTGGGAGATCGCCTGTGCGTAGTCGAGGTCGCGCAGCGAGGACAGGGTGGTCTTCAGGGTGACGTCGTTGGAGGCGCGCAGGTCGGTGGCGTTGTCGATCGCCGCGAGCTGGGCGCCGCCGGCGGCGCGCGCGTCGATCATCTTCGACGAGGCCTGGGTGATGTCGCGCATCGACGACTGCAGACCATTCTGCAGGGCAGCCTTGGCGGCCGGGGTGATCGGATCGGTGTTGAGCAGGTTGACCAGGTTGCTGATGGTGGAGAACACGTCCTTGGTGGTCGAGGCGCCGATCTGGAAGCTGTCGCCGGCGGCGGGGGCGCCGTCCACGCGCATCTTCAAGCCGGGCAGGCCGATGCTCTCGCCGGCGGCATAGGTGCCTGTATTGACCACCGCGCCACTGCTGTCGCGCACCTCGTAGGTGGTGGCGGCGGTGAACACGACACTGTAGCTGCTGCCGTTCCAGGCGCTGCCGGAGCCGTCGCGGCTGAAATCCAGCAGCAGGCCGGTGCCGGTGTTGCCGGCGGCCGCATGCGCGTCCACGGTGCCGTCCCCGGTGGGCACGCGCATGAAGATCTCGCTGCCGGGCAGGGTGTCGGAGACCTTGGTGTCCGGTGCCACTTCCACGCTGCGCTGGGTCTGGTTGCCGCTGTAGACCACGTTGCCCGAGACCACGGCGAACGGGGCCGCATCGTCGGCGGTGCCGCCGAACAGGTAGCGGCCGGAGCCGTCGGTGCTGTTGGACAGGCTCAGCAGGCTGTCGTGCAGGGTCTTCAGCTCCGCGGCGATGGCCTTGCGGTCGGGCGTGGTCAGCGCCGAACTATTGGCTTCCACCGTCAGATCCTTGACCCGCGCCATCAGGTCGCCGGCCTGCGCCAGCGAGTTTTCCTGCAGGTTGAGCCGATTCTGCACGTTGTTGGCGTTGTCGCCGAAGCGCGCCAGCGCGGCCACCGTGCGGTCCAGGCTGACCGCGGTGCCCGCGGCGACCGGATCGTCGGCCGCACTGACGATGCGCTGACCGGTGGAGAGCTGTTGCTGCAGGTGCGAGATCGTCGCCTGCTTGCCGAGCATGGTGTTGAGCGACTGATTGAAGATCATGCCGCTGGAGATGCGATTGCTCATCGGACCGCGCTCAGGATGGACTGGAACAGGGTGTCGGCGGTGGAGATCAGGCGCGAGGCCGCCTGGTAGGCCTGCTGCAGCCGCAACATGTCCGCCGCTTCCTCGTCGAGGTTGACGCCGGACAGCGAGTCGCGCGCGTCCTGGGCGCTGCTCTGGATCACGTCCTGCGCATCGGCCGCGTACTTGGCCTGGCGCGCCGCCGAGCCGACCGTGGTGGTCAGGCCGGCCACCGCACCGTTGAGGGTGATGGTGCCGCCGTTGAAGGCCTTGGCATCGTCCAGGTTGGACAGCAGCAGGGCGTTGCCGTTGTTGCTCGAGCCGACCCCGGTCGGGCCCACCGCGAAGCTGTCGCCGGCGGACGGGACGCCGTCCATGGTCAGGCTCCAGCCGTTGGCGCTGATGGTCTGGCCGGCGGTGTAGGTCTGCGGCGCGCCGCCGTTGATCGAGTAATGGGTGGAATCGATGAAGGCGATGTTCGCCGGCGTCAGCAGGTTGGCGTTGCTGGCGTTGGTCGCGGCGACGTTGCTGACCTTGCCGGTGCCCTGGTTGCTGAGCGTGGCGCTGGCCTGGATCGGCGTCGCCGCGGCGATGCGCGAGGGGTCGCTGATGGCCACGGACAGCTTGCTGATGGCATTGGCGGTGGGCTGCAGCAGGAACTTGTCGCCGCTGGCGGCGGTGCCGGAGACCTGCAGGGTCACGCCGTTGACCACGAACGGATCGGCGTTGGTGCCGGAGCCGCTCATCGGGACGCTGGCGCCGGTGTCGGCGCGGCTGGCGCTCCAGGCGGTGCCGTTGTAGGTCAGCAGCAGGTTCTGCCCGTCGAGCTTGCTCAGGTCGCTGACGCTGGCGGTGAACGCCGCGGTGCCGGTGTTGGCGCTGTTGCCGTCCACGGTCGGCGCCGGCAGGTTGAAGAAATCGCCGCCCATCTGGCCGTACAGGTCCATGCCGGCGTGGTGCTGCTGGTTGTAGCTGCTGGCCACGCCGGTGGCGATGCGGCCGAGTTCGGCCTTGGTCGGATCCAGGACGTTGCTGCGGAACTCCAGGAAGCCGCCGATCTGCCCGCCCAGTGCCTTGCTGGTGAGCGGCGTCGAGCCGCCGGGGGTCTTCAGCGCGATCTGCAGCTTTTCCGGCTGGTAGGGATCGGGACTGGTGACCAGGGTCGACGCATTCGTGCCGACCACCATCGCCTGGCCGCCGGAGGTGTAGACGTTCATCATCCCGCCGTCCTGCTGGATGACGCTGCCGCCGGTGTAGCCGATGAGCTGGCCGATCATCTGGTCGCGGCGATCGAGCAGGTCCGGTGCGGCGGCATTGGCGTTGGAGCCGATCTGGCCGTTGAGCTTGGCGATCTCAGTGGCCAGGCGGTTGGCTTCGGCGGTGCCGGCCAGCAGGCCGTTGTTGACTTCGCTGCCGAGCGAGTCGAGCTGGCCGTTGAGCTGCTTGAAGCGGGTGACCAGCGAATTGCCGGCGTCCAGCAGGTTCTGCCGGTTGGCGCTGGCCGAGGCGTTGGAGGACAGGCCGGTGGTGGCGTCGAAGAAGTTCGACCACTGTCCGGCGATGCTGGTGGCCTTGTCCGAGAACAGCCCGTCGACGCGGCTGGACAGGCTGGAGAGCTGCTTCAGCCGGGCGACTTCGCCGGTGCTGTCGAACAGGCGCGAGATCGCCAACTGGTCGGCGACGCGGGAGACGTCGGTGATCTGGGTGCCGTTGCCGATGAACTCGCTGCCGTACTGGCTCGGGACCGTGGTCGCGAACGTCGTCCGCTGCCGGCTGTAGCCGTCGGTGTTGATATTGGCGACGTTGTGGCTGACCGTGGACAGGGCCCGCTGGAAGGCGAGCAGGGCGCCGGTACCGGTGGAGAGGATGGACATGGACGGCTACCTCAACGGCGCACGAGGCCGGACGGATCGACGGTGCTGGCCAGAACGCGCTCGATGCCGCCGGCGGCGGCGCTGCCGATCGCGGCGACCGCGCGGCCGATGGTCGGGCCGCCGGCGATGGCGGCGATCTTGGCTGCGTAGGCGGGGTCGGTGGCGTAGCCGGCGCGCTGCAGGCCCTGGGCGAAGCCGCGGATGTCGGTGCCGGCCTTCAGCGCCTGCTGGTAGCGCGGATTGGTCTTCAGCAGGCGCACGTAGTCGGCGAAGCTTTCCGCCGGCGAGGAATAGGCACGGAAATCGGCGGTCTGCGACTGCTTGACCCCGTCCACGTACTCGTGGGTGCCGGTGGTCACGCGGTCGCCGTTCCAGCCGGTGGCCTTGATCCCGAACAGGTTGTTGGAACTGGCGCCGTCGCCGCGGGAAATGCCGCGGCGGCCCCAGCCGGTCTCCAGCGCGGCCTGCGCGACCAGGGCGCGCGCGTCCACGCCCAGTTCCTGCGCGGCCTTCTGCGCATGGTTCCAGATCTTGGCGACGAAGCCTTCCGGGGTCCGCTCGCCGAGGCTGGCCGCGGCGGCGTTGGCGGCCGCGGCGGCGCTGGGATCGATGGCGGTGCCGCTGTCGGCGGCCGCCTGCACGTTCGACCAGCGGTCGTCGGCACCGGCCCAGGACATGCCGGCGCTGCCGTCGGCCGGGCTGCTGCCGATGGCCTGGTGCATGGCGCTGCTCTCGCGGCCGGCGATCATGTCCAGCACCTGTTGCTGCGGGGCGGCGGTCGCCTCGGCGCCGCTCCACGGGCCGACGCCGGCGCCGGCCGTGGCACCGGCGGCAAGCGCGGCCTCGCCCTGCAGCGCCATCGGGCCGTTGCCGGACTGGCCGGACACCAGCGAGTAGGCCTTGGCCGCCTTGGCCGCGCCCAGCGAGGTATTGGCCGGCGTGGTCGCCGCCGGCTGGCCGCCCCCGAGCTGCTTGGAGATCATCGCCGCCAGGCCCAGCCCCTTGCCGTCGGTCAGGCCCTTGGCGAGCTGCTGGTCGTACATGTCGCGGAAGGTCTGGTTCTCGCCGGGGAACAGCGAATTGCCGAAACTGGCCTCGCGCATGCTTTTGACCAGCATGTTGGCGAACTGCCCTTCGAGCTGGCGCGAGACCTTGTCGATCTTGGCCGGATCGTTCTGGGTAGAGGCGTGCAGGTCGAAGGGAGCGGCCGAGATACGCATGTCAGATCACCTCCAGCTCCGCGCTCAGGGCACCGGCCTGCTTGAGCGCTTCCAGAATCGCGATCAGGTCGCCAGGCGCGGCGCCGACCTCGTTGACCGCCCGCACGATCTGATCCAGCGAGGTGCCGCCCTCGAACTTGAACATGCGGCTGCCTTCGTTGGTGGCGGTGATGGTGGACTTGGGCGTGGCCACGGTCTGGCCGCCACTCAGCGCATTGGGCTGGCTGACCTGGGTGCCTTCGCTGATGGTCACCGTCAGCGAGCCGTGCGAGATCGCCGCCGGGCTGACCCGGACCTGCGAGCCGATCACCACCGTGCCGGTGCGGGCGTTGACCACCACCTTGGCCGGTGCCGCACCCGGCGACAGCTCGACGTTCTCGATCCGTGCCAGCAGGCCGATCCGCGCGCTCTGGTCGGTGGGCGAACGCACCGCCACGGTGGAGCCGTCCACCGCATGCGCGCTGCCGGGGCCGAAGGTGCTTTCCAGCGCCGAGACCATGCGCGAGACGGTGGTGAAATCGGGCTGGTGCAGGTTCAGGGTGATCTCGCCGGTGTTGCCGAACACGTCCGGCAGCGCACGTTCCACCGTCGCGCCGTTGGGGATCAGGCCGACGCTGGGCACGTTCACCGAGATCCGCGAACCGTCCTTGCCCTGCGCGCCGAAGCCGCCGACCACCAGGTTGCCCTGCGCGACCGCATAGACCTGGCCGTCGGCGCCCTTCAGCGGCGCCATCAGCAGGGTGCCGCCGCGCAGCGAGATGGCGTTGCCGATCGAGGAGACGGTGATGTCGATGGTCTGGCCCGGCTTGGCGAACGCCGGCAGCTGCGCGCTGATCGCCACCGCGGCCACGTTCTTCAACTGCGGGTTGACGTTGGCCGGCACGTTGACGCCCAGCTCGCCGAGCATGTTCTTCAAGCTCTGCACGGTGAAGGGCGCCTGGCTGGTGCGGTCGCCGCTGCCGTCCAGGCCGACCACCAGGCCGTAGCCGACCAGCGCGTTGTTGCGCACGCCGCCGACCTGGGCCAGGTCCTTGATGCGTTCGGCCGCGGCCGGCGCGGCCAGGCCGGCGCACAGGGCGACGGCGGCGAGCAGGCGGCAGGGCAGGGACAGGAGAGTCATGGCGGGCCTCAGTACGGCGAGATGCGCGAGTTGAAGAAGCGGCTCAGCCAGCCCATCGCGTTGGACTGCGCGACCGCGCCGCGGCCGCCGTAGGCGATGCGCGCTTCGGCCACCTTGCTGGAGGGAATGGTGTTGTCCGGGGCGATGTCGGCGGCGCGGACCACGCCCTGCACCTGCACCAGTTCGTCGCCCTGGTTCAGCCGCAGGTTCTTCTGGCCCTGGATCACCAGGTTGCCGTTGGGCAGGCGCTGCATCACGGTCACGGTGATGCTGCCCTGCATGGTGTTGCTCTGCGCGGTGTTGCCCTTGCCGGCGAAGCTGCGGTCGCCGCTGGTGGAGTTGTTGAGGATGTTGGTGCCGTTGACGGTGAGCGGCGCGCCCAGCAGCGTCGGCGTGGCCATGGTCACCGCATCCTTTTTGCTGATGCTGGTGTTGGCGGTGCTGCTGGCGTTGGTGCTTTCGACCAGGGTGATGGTCAGCAGGTCGCCGACGTCGCGGGCGCGACGATCGGAGTACAGCTGCAGGCCGGGGCCGGCGGCGTAGATCGCACCCGCGGTCGGCTGCGCCTGCGGCGCCATCACCGGCACGATCGGCGCCATCGGCGCGTACGGACGCACGTCGCCGGCGGCCACGCCCAGACCGGCGCAACCGCCGAGCAGGACCGGCAGCAGCAGCGCGGCGGAGAAGGAGAGAGAGGACAGGCGCGACATGGCGGATTCCGGAGGCGAGGGGATCAGACGTTGTTGTTCAGATAGCCGAGCATCGAGTCGGTGGTGGAGATGGCCTTGGCGTTCATCTCGTAGGCGCGCTGGGTCTCGATCATGCTCACCAGCTCTTCCACCACATTGACGTTGCTGCCTTCCAGCGCGCCCTGCGCGATCTTGCCGAGGCCGTTGAGGCCGGGCGTGCCGTTCGTCGCCGGCCCGGAGGCGGCGGTTTCCACGTACAGGTTCTGGCCCTGGGCCTGCAGGCCGGAGGGATTGATGAAGTCGGTCAGGGTCAGCGCGCCGACCTGCAGCGCCGCGGCGGTACCGGCGACTTGCACGCTCACCGTGCCGTCGGAGCCGATGGTCACCGACTGCGCGCCTTCCGGGATCTGGATGCCCGGCTGGATCGGGTAGCCGCTGTTGGTGACCAGCTGGCCCTGCGCATCGATCTGGAAGCTGCCGTCGCGGGTGTAGGCCGAGGTGCCATCCGGCATCTGCACTTCGAAGAAGCCGCGGCCGTTGACCATCACGTCCAGGGCGCGATCGGTCTGCTGCTGGCTGCCCTGCTCGAAATCCTTGGCGGTGGCGACCACGCGCACGCCGGTACCCACCTGCAGGCCCGAGGGCAGCTGCGTCTGCGAGGAGCTGGCGCCGCCGGGCTGCCGCAGCTGTTGGTACAGCAGGTCCTCGAAGTTGGCGCGGTCGCGCTTGAAACCGGTGGTGTTGGTGTTGGCCAGGTTGTTGGAGACGACCGACATGCGCGTCTGCTGCGCATCCAGTCCGGTCTTGGCGACCCACAAAGCCTGATTCATGACCCGAGTTCCTCTGATGGTGGCCCCGGCACGACGCGCCGGGGGCGCAGGGAGTGATGCATGTGCCGTGCCAAACCGGCGCCGCTGGCGCCGAGGCTCGTCTTAGCCGTTCAGACGCAGCAGGGTGTTGGCCGACTGCGCGTTCTCGTCGCCGTTCTTGATGACCTTCACCTGCATTTCGAACTGGCGCTGCAACTGGATCATCTGCACCAGCGCGCCGGCGGCATCGACGTTGCTGCCCTCGAGTACCCCGGTTCGCAGCGAATTGCCGGTGGCCGGCGCAAAGGCCTTGGCCGGATCGTCGCTGACATTGCGCATCAGGCCGTCGGGCCGGCGCGTGAGCTGGTCCGCCGGCGCCTGCACCACCTTCAGCGTGGCGATGGTGCTCATCGCGGTGGGCGCTTCGCCCAGCGGCACGATCGACACCGTGCCGTCGTTGCCGATCTCCAGCGACTGGTGCGGCGGAATCGCCACCGGATTGCCCTGGTCGTCGAGCACCGCATGGCCGCTGGCGGTGACCAGCTGGCCGTTCGGGGTCAGCGCCAATTCGCCGCCGCGCGTGTACGCCTCCTTGCCGTCGGCGGACTGCACCGCCAGCCAGCGATCGGCATCCAGCGACAGATCCAGCGGATTGCCGGTCTGGTGCTGCGCGCCGACGTCGCGGTTGAACCCCTGGTCGATGTGCAGCGCATCGATCCGCGACGGATAACCGGCGCCAGGAATCCGATAGGCCTCGGTATTGGCCAGCGCCGCCTTGAACCCGGAGGTCTCGACGTTGGCCAGGTTGTGCGACACGGTGGCCTGCGCCTGCAGCGACGCGCGGGCGCCGGTCATGGCGACGTAGAGGGCTTTGTCCATTGGAGGGAACCGGGAATGGGGAATCGGGAATGGCGGAAAGCGGGAGGTCGGTGGCGGGAACCGCGTTTACGATTCCCGATTCCCCGTTCCCGATTCCCGGCGGTCGTCAACGCATATTGATGATGGTCTGCGTGACCTGATCCTGGGTCGAGATCACCTGCGAGTTCGCCTGGAAGTTGCGCTGGGCCACGATCATGTTGACCAGCTGCTCGGTCAGGTCGACGGTCGAGGATTCCAGTGCGCCGGACTGCACGCTGCCGAAGTCCGAGGTCGCAGGCGAGCCGGTGCGGGCGATGCCCGAGGCCGAGCTTTCCGCCCAGGCGTTGTCGCCGAGCGAACTCAGGCCCTGCGGATTGACGAAGTTGGTCACCGCGATCTGGCCCAGCGCCTTGTCGGCGTTGTTGGAGTAGCGCGCGTAGACGATGCCCTTCTCGTCGATGCTGATCGAGTTGAGCTTGCCGCTGGCGTAGCCGTCCTGGGTCGCGCCGCGCAGGGCGAAGGCTTCGCCGTACTGGGTCGACCCGAACACGTTGAGGGTCAGCGACAGGGTGCCGGCGCCGGTGGCGGGGGTGAAGGAACCCAGCGGAATCTTGCCGTCGGCCGGGCTGACCAGCGCGCCGCTGTTGGAGAACTGCAGCGTGCTGGCGCCGCCGGCGGCGACGCCGTCCACGTAGTTGTAGACGGTCCACTGGTTGGGCGTGGCGGTCTTGACGAAGTACGAGGTCTGCACGTGGGCCACGCCCAGCGAGTCGTAGACGGTGGTGCCGCCGCTGGAGTTGTTGTAGCTGTTGGCGTCGTTCGGATCGAACGTGGCCACGGTCGGCGGCTGGGTGTTGCCGGGCAGGGTGAAGGTCAGGTTGACCGTGCTGCTCTGCTTGGGCGGGCTGTCGGTGGTCAGCAACTGCAGGTCGGTCAGCGTACCGGCCGCAAAGCCGTTGCCGTTGCTCGCCGGCGGGAACACCTGCAGCCGCGCGCCCTGCGGATTGACCACATAGCCGTTGGCGTCGGTCTGGAAGTTGCCGGCGCGCGAGTACACGCGGGCGCCGTTGTTGGACAGGGTGAAGAAGCCGGAGCCGGAGATGGCCAGGTCCAGGCTGCGCCCGGTCGGATCGATGGTGCCCTGCGAGAACTGCTGGGCGACGTTGCTGACGCGCACGCCCGAACCCACCGCGTTGCGCGCCAGGCCGTAGCCGTTGAGCGTGAACTGGTCGGCGAACTCGGCGCGCGAGCCCTTGAAGCCGGTGGTGTTGGCGTTGGCGATGTTGTTGGCGGTGACGTTGAGGTCGGTATTGGCCGCCCTGAGGCCGGACAGCGATGTATTGAAACCCATGGTGGACTCCTGTGGATGTCGGCGTGGCGTTAGCTGACGCGGAGGACGTTGGTCAGCGGCGTGGTGCCGAGCCCGGTCAGATCGAGATAGATGCCGTCCGATCCGATGATGGCGCTCTCGACCGGCGCCTGGACGTAGGTGGACAGGGACAGTTGGTTGCCCTGGGCATCGGTCTGCCCAGCGGTGATGCTGTAGCTGCCGGCCGGCATGCGCTTGCCGCTGGCGTCGGTGCCGTCCCAGGCGAAATCGAGCTGGCCGGCCTTGTCGGCGGTGAGGCTGATCTTCTTGATCGGCTGGCCGGTGGCGTCGCTGACGGTGACGTCGACCACGCCGGCGGCCTTGGCCGCGACCAGGCCGCCGGTGCTGCCCTCGGCGCCCAGCGGCAGCGTCGCCGACGGCACCAGCACCTTGTGTCCGATCAGGTTGGCGCCGCGCAGCACCTGGTCGGTGCTCATCGACGAGGACAGCGCGGTGACGGTCTTGTTGAGGTCGCCGATGCCCTGCACGGTCGACAGCTGCGCCATCTGCGCGACCATCTGGCTGTTGTCCATCGGCTTGAGCGGATCCTGGTGCTGCAACTGCTCGGTCATCAGCTTCAGGAAGTCCGCCTGCTGCAGCGCCTTGTTCTTGGTGGTGCTGGTGTTGGCCGAGGCGCTCAGGCCCAGGCTGGAATAGGTGTCGGTGGAGGTGGTGACGCTGCTCATGGAAGCGGTCCTGGGACGTGACGCGGCGGAAGGAGGGCGGATCAGCGGCCCATGGTCAGAGTGGCCAGCGCCAGTTCCTTGGCGGTGTTGAGCACCTCCACGCCGGCCTGGTAATTGCGCGAGGCGGAGATCAGGTTGACCATCTGCGAGACCGGGTCCACATCGGGCGAATAGATGTAGCCCTCGGCGTCGGCGAGCGGATGGCCGGGTTCGTAGCGCTTGATCGGCGGTGCGTTGGTCTGGGCGATTTCCTTGACGTTGACCGAGGTCAGGCTGCTGTCGTGCGGGTTGCGCACCGCCTGGAAGATCGGCTCGATCGGCTTGTAGGCCGCCTCGGCCGAACCGGCCACCGAATCGGCGTTGGACAGGTTGCTGGCGATGGTGCTCATGCGCACCGACTGCGCCTGCAGCGCGGAGCCGGCGACGTCGAAGATCGGCAGGTTGCTCATGCTTATTGGCCCGTGATCGCGGTGAGCATGCTGCGCACCTTGGATTCGAGGAAGCTCAGCGAGGCGCGGTACTCCAGCGCGGCGCGGCCGTAGGCGGCGCGTTCGGCGTCCGGATCGACGGTGTTGCCGTCCATGCTGGGCTGGCTGGCCGCCCGGGTGATCTGGAACGGATTCAGGCCATCGCCGCCGACCGCGATGTGGCGGCTGTCGTCGACCGCGAGCTGGGTGCCTTCGCGCTGTCCCTGCGCGGCACGCATCGCCGCGTCGAAATCCAGGTCCTGGGCCTTGTACCCGGGCGTGTCGACGTTGCTGAGGTTGCTGGCGATCAGCTTCATGCGCTGCTCGCGCAGCGGCAGGGCGTCGCCATGGACGCCGAAGTAGGCTGTGATCGGATTGGACATGGCACGATCCCGCGGTTCGTTGCCGAAACCACAGGCAAGGCGCGTGCCAAAGGCGGGCGCGGGGGCCCGTGAGATCAGGGGTTGCCTCGGGAGGCGGGGGACGCCCGCGCTCTATTAGAACGTCAGGCAGGCCGCGCAGCGAGACGCGGCGCCCGGGTCAGGCGGCCGCTTGCGCTGCCGCGGCGACCACCCGCAGCCGGGTCAGCACGTACTCGGCCAACTCGTTGGGGCTGTACTTGGCAACGAAGGCATTGGCGCCCACGCGCTCGACCATCGCATTGTTGAACACGCCCGACAGCGAGGTGTGCAACAGCACGTACAGGCCGGCCAGCCCGGGGTGACGGCGGATTTCCGTCGTCAGCGTGTAGCCGTCCATCGCCGGCATCTCGATGTCAGAGATCACCATGGCGTAGCGTTCGGCCGGATTCTCGCCGGCGGCGTGGATCTGCAAGAGATGGTCCAGGGCCTGGCGGCCGTCCGACAGCAGGGTCGCGCCGACCCCGAGCTGGTCCAGTACGCTGCGGATCTGCTGCCGCGCCACCCGCGAGTCGTCGACCACCAGCACCTGCAGCTGCGGGCCGGTGAGCGCCAGCGACGGGTCCAGGTTGGCCTCGACCCGGGTCTGGGCGATGTCGGCCAGCACGCTTTCCACGTCGATCACCTGGATCAGCTCGCCCTGGAAACGGGTCACCGCGGTCAGGTAGCTGGACTCGGCGCCCAGTTCCGGCGGCGGATGGATGTCCTCCACCGCGATGTTGACGATGCGTTCCACGCCGCTGACCAGGAAGCCCTGGACCGAGCGGTTGAACTCGGTCACCACCAGATAGCCTGGGGCGGTGTCCGCGTTCGGCTCGCGCTCCGGATGGCCGATGGCCAGGCCCAGGTCGAGCACCGGCACCGAGCGCCCGCGCACGTCAGCGACGCCGGAGAATTGCAGCGGCAGCCCCGGCACCTGGAACAGCTCCGGGCGGCGCAGCACTTCCTGCACCTTGAAGACGTTCACGCCAAAAAGCTGACGACCGCCCAGCCGGAACAGCAGCAGGGCAAGCCGGTTGTGGCCCGCCAAGCGGGTGCGCTGGTCGATTCGGTTGAGAAGGTCATGACTCATGGCGTTCATATCGGCGCCTGCGCGGCGGAACTTGAGGGCGCGGTCCGGATCGGACGTGCGGTTTGCGGCACGGCGTTTGCATGGTGCCGGCGACCTTTCCCAGAGAGACGGCCATGCGCCCGATCCTATTGCTGGTCCTGCTGGCGGCGACGCCGGCCTGGGCTGCGGACTTCCAGCCGGTGGAGTCGATCCGCGCCGCGGCGTTGTCGCTGGCCGGGGCCGACGCCGATGCCGAGGCGACCCTGGACCCCTCGGTGCGGGTACCGCTGTGCCCGGTGCCGCTGCAGGCGCAGCCGACCGGCACCACGACCGTGGAGGTGAGTTGCCCGCGCGAGACCGGCTGGCGGCTGTTCGTCCCGGTGAAGGTGCGGCGCATGCAGCATGTGCTGGTGCTGGCGCGCGGCCTGTCCGCTGGAGAAACCATCGGCGCGGCCGATATCGTCCCCGAGAAACGCGACGCGGCGCGCATCGTCGGCGCCGCGATGACCGAGCCGGAAGCGGCGATCGGCAAGGTGGTGCGGCGAACCCTGCCGGCCGGCACCCTGCTGTCCGCCACCGACCTGGTCGCGCCGCGGCTGGTCCGGCGCGGCGACAATGTGGCGCTGGTGGCACGCAGCGGCGGCCTGGAAGTGCGCATGTCCGGGCGTGCACTGGGCGATGCGGGCGAAAACGAGCGGGTGACCGTCGAAAACCTGTCGTCCAAGCGCATCGTTCAGGGAACTGTGTCACAAAATGGCGACGTTTTAGTGACGCGCTAAGAATCCGGCTAAAGTTCTCCGACGCTGTGCCGTTACCTACACCGAACCCGTAACAGGATGTCCGTCATGACCCAGAAAATTGAAGGGAGTTTGCCGAGCCCGGCCACCCTTCGCACGTCGTCCGTCTCGACCAAGGCCGCCTCCGGCGCGTCCGAGGAAGGCAAGGAGCGTGCGGTCGGTGCGGCCGCAGCCACCGATAGCCTGCGCCTGACCGGCGAAGCGTCCGGTCTGCAGACCCTGCAACGCCAACTGTCGGCCGCGCCGGCGGTGGACAGCAGCCGCGTCGATGCGGTGCGCTCGGCGCTGCAGAACGGCAGCTACAAGATCAACCCCGACGCGATCGCCAGCCGCATGATCGACATGGATCGGCAACTCGGCGCATGAACATGTCCGTGACCAACCCCCTGCAGCAGCTCAGCGACGCGCTCGCCGGCGAGCGCCAGGCGTTGTTGGATCACAACGTGGAGGGCCTCATGCAGGCGACCAGCGCCAAGCTGGCGGCACTGCGCGCACTCGAGGCCGACGTGCCCGCCGGCGCCGAGGCCGAACTGCGGCTGCGTGAGCTGGCCGATGCCAATCGCGCCAACGGCGCGCTGCTGTCGCGGCGCCGACGCGAGGTCAACTGGGCGCTGCGCCACCTCGGCCGCAGCGAGAGCGCGTCGTCCTACGACGCCAACGGCGAGTCCAGCACGCCGCTCTCCCAGCGTCCGCTGGCGGTCGCCTAAGCCGCGGCGCAGTCCCACTGCGGGACGCGCATCCGCCGGCGGCAACGGCGTATATTGGGCATCCATCTATCGCCCGCCGCCTGTCGTGAATTTCGCCGAAATCAATCCCAACGCACCGCTCGTCCTGCCCGCACGCGAGAACCTGCTCGCCCTGAGCGAACTGCTGTACGAAGGCGTGGTGCTGTTCCGCGCCGACGGCCAGTTGCTGCTCGCCAACAGCGCCGCGCGCCGCCATCTCTCCTCCAGCGCCGACACCGGCGCATTGGCCTCGCATCTGGCGCAGTGGCTGCCGGGCGACGCGCTGTCGCAGGCGCGCAGCAGTGGCCGCTGGAGCGGCAGCCTGCCGACCGAGCAGCACGTGGTGCTGGCGCACCTGTACTTCCACGCCGACGCGGACGGCGGCCATTACCTGATGCTGATCCAGGGCATCGAAGGCCAGCAGGACTACGAACAGGAACTGCAGCAACGCCACGCCGAGCTGCGCCAGGCCTACCTGCGCCTCAACGGCGCCCAGGAAAAACTGCTGCAGTCGGAGAAGATGGCCTCGATCGGCCAGCTCGCCGCCGGCGTCGCCCATGAGATCAACAACCCGATCGGCTACGTCCATTCCAACCTGGGCAGCCTGCAGGAATACCTGCGCAGCCTGTTCACCCTGATCGAGGCCTACGAACGCGCCCTGCGCGCGCCGGATCCGAAGGCGCTGATCCCGGAGATCGACGACATCCGCAACCGCTTCGACATCGACTTCATCAGCCGCGACCTGCCGCAGCTGATGGCCGAATCGCGTGAAGGCATCGAGCGGGTCACCCGCATCGTCCGCGACCTGAAGGACTTCTCCTATTCCGGCCGCGAGGAGTCGTGGAAGCTGGTGGACCTGCATTCGGGCCTGGAATCGACGATCAACATCATCTGGAACGAGCTCAAGTACAAGGTCACCCTGGAGCGCCACTACGGCAACCTGCCGCTGGTGGAGTGCCTGCCGTCCGAGCTCAACCAGGTGTACATGAACCTGCTGCTCAACGCCGGCCAGGCGATCGGCGAGCGCGGCACCATCGTGGTCAGTACCGGCCAGGACGGCGAGGAGGTGTGGATCGAGTTCAAGGACTCCGGCGCCGGCATTCCGGCGGACCTGCTGCAGCGCATCTTCGACCCGTTCTTCACCACCAAACCGGTCGGCAGCGGCACCGGCCTGGGCCTGTCGATCTCCTATGGCATCGTCAACAAGCACCACGGCCGCATCGATGTCAGCAGCGTCGTCGGCGAGGGTTCGACGTTCCGGATCGTGATTCCGGTTAGGCAGCCGAAGTAGCTGGGAATGGGGAATCGGGAATGGGGAATCGGAAAAGCGGGAGCGCTGACGCTGTTCGCTTTCCGTGCCGCCGATGTCGCCATATTGACCTGACCTGAAAAAAGAAAAGCCGCAATGCGGCTTTTCCCATTCCCGATTCCCCGTTCCCGATTCCCGGCCCCTCAGGACCCCGCATCCCGCTGCTGTTCAAGGCTCGACGTTCCGGATCGTGATTCCTGTTAGGCAGCCCTAATAGCTGGGAATGGGGAATCGGGAATGGGGAGTAGGAAAAGCGGGAGCGCTGACGCTGTTCGCTTTCCGTGTCGCCGATCTCGCCTCAGTGACCTGACCTGAAAAATGAAAAGCCGCGATGCGGCTTTTCCCATTCCCGATTCCCCGTTCCCGATTCCCAGCCCCTCAGGGCCCCGCATCCCGCCGCTGTTCGTCGTGCGTGCGGAAGGCCTGGCGGATGTGTTCGCGCAGTTCGTCGTCGTTCCACGGCTTGGTCAGGAAGCGGTAGATCGCGCCGCGGTTGATCGCGTCGGTGACGGTGGCCAGGTCGGTGTAGCCGGACAGGACCAAGCGGATGGTGTCGGGGTAGAGCATCTTCACCCGGCCCAGGAATTCGGTGCCGCTCATGTCGGACATGCGCTGGTCGGACAGGATCACCTGCACGTCGTTGGTGGCGAGCAGGTCGAAGGCGTCGCGGACGTTGCCGGCGGCGAGGATGCGGTAGCCGTCGCGGCGGAACAGCCGCACCAGCGAGCGCAGCACGTTCTCTTCGTCGTCGAGCAGCAGCAGGGTGCGGTCCGGTCGGGTCTCGGTGAACGATTCCGGGCGCAGGTAGCGCCGGCGCAGGGCCATGCCGGCGGCTTCGGCGGACATCGGTTCGCCGAACAGGTAGCCCTGGAAGATGTCGCAATCGTTACGGCGCAGGAAGCCGAGCTGCGCCTGCGATTCGACGCCGTTGGCGATCACCACCATGCCCAGCTGGTGGCCCATGGCGATGATCGCGCGGGCGATCGCCGCCTCGCGGTTGCCGGCCGGCGCGCTCTTGATGAAGCTGCGGTCGATCTTCAGCTTGTCCACCGGGTAGCGCACCAGTGCGCTGAGGCTGGAATCGCCGGTGCCGAAGTTGTCCAGGCTCAGGCTGATGCCTTCGCGGCAGAGATTAGCCAGGGTCTCGTGGACGAAGTTGACGTTGTTGGTCAGCGCGCTCTCGTTGATCTCCAGCACCACCATCTGCGGCGGCACCCCGGCCGCCTGCAGCGCCGACATCACTTCGTTGAAGAAGGTCGGGCGCAGCAGCTGCAGGGTGGAGACGTTGACCGCGATGGTGAAGTCGTCGAAGCCCTGATCGCGCCACAGCCGCGCCTGGCGCAGCGCGCCTTCCATCACCCAGGTGCCGATCTGCACGATCACGCCCAGGCGCTCGGCGGTGCGCATGAAGCGCTCCGGCACCAGGATGCCCAGGGTCGGCGACTGCCAGCGCAGCAGCGATTCCATGCCGACCACGCGGCCGTCGCGGGCGCTGACCATCGGCTGGTAGCGCAGGCGCAGCTCGCCGTTGGGAATGGCGTCGACGATCTGCCGCGAGATGATGCTCTCGCTGTGCGCGCTGGGCGGGCCGTCGGCGGCGTACAGGCGCACCAGGTTGCCGCCTTCGCGCGCGGCCTGGTAGACCGCGTCCTCGGCGAAGTCGAGCAGGGTCGACAGCCGCGTGGAATGCTCCGGGCACAGGCTCACGCCGATCTTGCCGGTCATGAACAGGGTGTACGGCAGCACCGACAGCGGCAGCTCGATCTGCTGCCGGATCTCCTCGGCGAAGGCTTCCGGCGGCGGCACGTCGGCGGTGCGCGGTACCGCCATCACCAGTTCGTCGCTGCCATGGCGCCACAGCAGGCCGCGGCCGCGCAGGTGCGCCTGCAGCCGGTGCGCCAGCAGCGCCAGCGCCTGGTCGCCGACCTCCGGGCTCATGTTCTCGTTGATCGAGGCGAAGTGGTCGATGTCGATGTGCAGCAGCATCACCCCCGGCCCGCCGGCGAGCGCCTCGGCGATCATGCCGGTCAGGGCGGGATGGCCCGCACCCAGGCGCGACGGCAGTTCGTCGTCCACGGGTACGGCGCTGGCGGGATTCCACATCGGCTCAGGTTCCAGGCGGGGGCGACGGTGGTGCCGCGGTGGTGTAGGGCAGGCACAGCGTCACCCGGGTGCCGGCGCCGGGCGCGGTGTCGATCTGCAGGGTACCGCCGGCGCTCTGCGCGCGCTCGCGCATCACGATCAGGCCCAGGCCGCGCGGCCCGGCCGGATCGAAGCCGTCGCCATCGTCGACCACTTCCAGGCGCAGGCGCTGGCGTTCCTCGTCGCCGAGGGTCATCCGCACTTCGCCGGCGCTGGCATGGCGCAGCACGTTGGTCAGGCTCTCCTGGGCGATGCGGAAGCAGGCCTGTTCGACCTCGCCGCTGGGGCGCTCGGGCAGGGTGGCGATGTCCAGGTGCAGGCGCACCGGCGACGCGCGGAACAGCATGCCGGCCTGCCAGCGCAGCGCCGCTTCCAGGCCCAGCGCGTCCAGCTGCGGCGGCCGCAGCAGCGTGGAGAGGTTGCGCAGCTTGGTGATGCTGCTGTCGGCCAGGCTCACGATCTCGCTGAGATCCTCGCGGCGGCGCTCGGCGTCGGTCTCGTCCAGCGCCGCGTGCGCCGACAGCTTCATCGCGGTGATCGCCTGGCCGATGTCGTCGTGCAGGTCGCGCGAGATCGCGCGGCGCTCGTCTTCCTGCAACGAGAACAGGCGCCGCGCCATCGCCTGCAGTTCGCGGTTGCTCTGCGCCAGCGCGTCGCGCATGCGCTCCGGTTCGCTGAGGTCGCGCACGATCAGCAGCTTGCAGTCGCGGCCGCTGTAGCGGACGTTGCCGAACGACAGCCCGGCATGGAACAGCGAGCCGTCGCGGCGGCACATGCGTGCGGTGGCACCGCGTTCGCCCTTGGCCCCGGCCGCGCCCATCCGTTGCCGTACCAGCGCCAGGTCGGCGCTGTCGACCAGGCCCTGCAGCGGCTCGCCGAGCAGGTTCTCGCCCTCGAAGCCGAACTGCCCGGCGCAGGCGGCGTTGGCGTACAGCACGTGTTCCTGGTGCAGGATCGCCACGCCGTCCGGCAGCACCCGCACCAGTTCGCGGAACTGCTCCTCGCGCTCGTGCAGCAGGCGCCGCGAGCGCTCGTGCTCGGTCACGTCCTGCAGGGTGCCGTGCACGCAGGCGCCGCCTGCGTCGTCGCTGGACGATTCGGCGCGCAGATGCAGCATGCGCGCCTGGCCGTCGGCGGCCAGCACCGGCAGCAGCATGTCCAGTTGCAGCGGCGCGCTGCCGCACAGGTCCTCGATCACCCGCTGGATGCGCGCCTGCGACGCCACGTCGGGCGGGACCAGCAGTTCTTCCAGGCGGTGCTGGCGCGGTTGGTCCGGCACGCGCCGGCCGAGCATGCGGTAGACCTGCTCGGAGTAACTGCCCAGGCCGCTGGCACGGTCCAGTTGCCAGGAGCCCAGCCGCGCGATCGATTGCGCCTCCTGCAGATGCTGCAGGGCCTGGTCGCGGCGGCGCTGCGCGTCGTACTCGGCGCTGCGGTCGCTGATCACCACCAGCCGCGCCTGCCGGCCGTGGTAGTCCAGGCTGGTACTGCGCGCCTCGGCCATGCACTGGCTACCGTCGCGCAGGCGCAGCGGCTCGGCCACCACGCAGGTCTTGGACGGGGTCTGCCGGATCGTCTCGATCACCTCGGCCAGGCGGGCGCTGGCGCTGGGCGGCCACAGTCGCGCCAATTCCAGTCCGACGAACTCGTCGTGCGACCAGCCGAAGAAGGCGACCGCGGTGGGGTTGACGTCGAGGATGCGCAGGCTTTCCAGGTCGTAGACCAGCATCGGGCTGGGATTGGCGTGGAACATCTGCCGGTAGCCGGCCTCCGACAGCGCCAGCCGGGTGTGCGCTTGCACGGCGGCGCGCACCAGCGGGCGCAGCAGGTAGTACAGGGCGATTGCGGTCAGGGTCAGGAACAGGGCGTCGTTGACCAGCTGCAGGACGATCAACGTGCGGGGATCGTCTACGAAATGCGCCAAAACCAGGTCGCTGCCGATCGACAGCGCCAGCCCCAGCAGCACGTACAGCAGCACCACTCTCCAGATGCCACGGTCCAGGCGCTGCGCCAGGCGCATGCCGGAGGTCGCCTGATGGGGCAGGGAGCTGTCGCGTTGTGGTTGCATGCCCCGGCAGCCTGCTGCGGTGGTCCGTGTCCGGCGGACATCTTAGCCGCTGACGGCCGCCGCGGCCCATGGTCGGGCGGTGCGGGCGCTCAATTAATGCCGCCGGGTGCCGTTATCACCTTCGACCGCTGGCCTTCAGGGCGGCGAAACGGAGCATCTCGGCGTGGATCAAGGCGTCATCGCAAGCTTGCTGCAGCACCCGCTCACCTCGGCGCTCGTCCTGTTGGACGCCGACGGCAGGCCGCTGGCGGCGAACCGGGCAGCGCAGGCACTGGAGCTGCCGCGCACCGTGGAGGCGTACGCCGAGTTGTTGCGTGCGGCCCGCGAGCGCCTGTTCGGCGGCGAGACCATGCTGGCCTGCGCCTTGCCCGGCACCGCCGGGCGACGCCTGGACGGCTGGCTGCGCGCGGTGCGCGACGACAGCGGCGGCCTGCTGGCCTACACCCTCAGCGTGCCCGAACCGGTCGGCAGCGACGGCGCCACCCGCTGGGAGATCGCCCTGGACAGCGCCGAGCACGGGCTGTGGGACTGGGACATCCCCAGCGACACCATCTTCCGCTCCGAGCGCTGGAAGCGGATGCTCGGCTACGCCGGCGATGCCCCGGCCGACGGCCTGAACGCGTTGCTGCCGCTGGTCCACGGCGACGACCAGGAGCGCCTGCGCCAGGCGATCCGCGCGCATTTCGAGGGCCGCACCGAAACCTATATGTGCGAGTTCCGCCTGCGCCGGCAGGACGGGCAGTGGCACTGGATCCTGGACCGCGGCCGCATCGTCGCACGCACCGCCGACGGCAGCCCGCTGCGCATGATCGGCACGCATACCGACATCCACGAGCAGAAGCTGCTCGAGCAGCGCCTGCGCGACCAGCAGACCCTGCTGCGCGAGGCGCAGCGCATGACCCGCATGGGCAGCTGGTCCTGGGATCCGCTGCGCGACCGGGTGTGGTGCTCCCGCGAATTCCTGCGCGTCACCGGGCTGGACGAACAGCAGGCGCCGAGCAGCCGCGGGTGGCTGCGCCTGCTCAGCCGCGATTCGATGGCGCAGCTGATCTCGGTCTGGCGGCGCATGGCCCGCGAGGCCAAGCCGGCCAACTTCGAGGTCGAGCTGGTGTGTGGCAGCGAGTCGCCGCTGCACCTGCGGGTGTGGGCGCAGCCGCAGGTGGAGGCCGACGGCCGCATCCAGCGCGTGCTCGGCCAGGTGCAGAACATCACCGAGCAGCGCCAGACCGACGCCCTGATCCGCTGGCGCACCGAACTGCTCAACCGCGTCTCGGCGCTGGGCAAGATAGGCGGCTGCGAGATCGAGGTCGGCACCCGGCGCATGCAGTGGACCGAGGAGTGCTACCGCATCCATGGCCTGCGCAAGGAGGCCATCGATCTGGATCACGCGCTGGCCTTGTACACCCAGGACTCGCGCGATGCGTTCGAGTCGGCGCTGGTGCGCATCACCGAGGGCGGCCTGCCGGAGCAACTGGACCTGTGCTTCCACCGCCCGTCCGGGCAGCGCATCTGGGTGCAGGTGCTGATCGAGCTGGACGAACGCGACGGCCTGCCGCCGCGCTTCGTGGTGCTGTTCCGCGACATCACCCGCGAACGCGAGGCCAGCGAGCGCATCGAGCTGCTGGCCCACTACGACCTGCTGACCGGCCTGCCGAACCGGCAGCTGCTGCGCGAGCAGGCCGAGAAGGCGATGCACGAGGCGGTGGAGCGCGGCACCACGCTGGCGATGCTGTTCGTCGACCTGGACGGCTTCAAGAGCATCAACGATTCCTTCGGCCACGCCACCGGCGACGCGCTGCTGAAGCTGGCGGCCACCCGCATGCATCAGCAACTGCGCACCAGCGACCTGTTCGGCCGTTTCAGCGGCGACGAGTTCGTGGTGGTGCTGCGCGACCTGGCCGAGCCGGGCGACGCCGGGCACGTGGCGCGCAAGCTGATCGCGGCGCTGGCCGAGCCGCTGCACAGCGGCGAGAACGTGATCAAGATCGGCGCCAGCATCGGCATCGCGCTGATGGAGGAGGCGCGCCAGGACTTCGACGGCCTGCTGCGCGCCGCCGACGCGGCGATGTACGCGGCCAAGGAGTCCGGACGCAACACCTGCCATTACTACAGCCAGGACGTGCTGCTGCGCGCGCAGAGGCGCCTGGAGATCGAGCATGCGCTGCATGGCGCGCTGGACCGCGAGGAGTTTTCGCTGGTGTACCAGCCGCTGGTGCACGCGGCGGGCGAGCGCGCGCCGGCGGTGGAAGCGCTGCTGCGCTGGCACCGCCCCGGCCACGGCCATTGCAACCCGGCCGAGTTCATTCCGATCGCCGAGGAATGCGGCGAGATCGTGCGCCTGGGCGACTGGGTGATCGGCGAGGCCTGCCGCCAGGCCGCGGCCTGGGATGCGGCGGGGCTGAGCTTCGACCGGGTCTCGGTGAACGTTTCGGCGATGCAGTTGCGCGACCGCGGCTTCGCCGAGCGGGTGATCGAGCTGTGCCAGCGCAACGGCTGGTCGCCGAAGCGGCTGGAACTGGAACTCACCGAGTCGGCGCTGATCCGCGACAGCGAATCGCTGCGCCGCTGCTTCGAACTGTTCGAGCAGGAAGGCGTGCTGCTGGCGGTCGACGACTTCGGCACCGGCTTCTCCAACCTGCATTACCTCAATCGCTTCCCGGTGCAGCGCCTGAAGATCGACCGCAGCTTCGTGCAGGACATGCTGCACGACAGCGGCACCGCCAAGGTCACCCAGGCGATCGTGCAGCTCGGCCACGCGCTGGGCATGCAGGTGGTGGCCGAGGGCGTGGAAACGGTGCAGGAAGAGGCCTTGCTGCGCGAGCAGGGCTGCGACGAGATCCAGGGCTATCTGCACTCGCGGCCGCTGCCGCCGCGCGAGCTGGCCGCTTGGTTGCGCGCGCGCCAGCAGGTGGCGCCGGCCACGCACCCGCGGCTGGTGCTGGCTGCGCAGTGAATGTGCGGCGCCGCGTGCGCCGCACGGGCTTGCGGCGACGCAGCAGCTGGCTATACTGCGCGCGCCCATCGTTTTCCGGCCAGAGGCCACCTTCCTTGGACAGTCATCCTAGACCGACGCTGCAGCGACAGAGCTGACAGGACCGCCACGGTCTGGGTCGTCCCAGATGGGTCCCGTCCGCTCAGGACGGGATCGTTCGCCAGCCCCGCGCGGTGCTGGCCTTGATTCCGAGAGTGCGCAAGCCCGATCCGCGAGGACTCCGAGCGTAGCCCCTGGCGTTGCCCATCGTCGGAGCCGCCCATGCGCCTGCCATCGCCATCCTCCCTGAGCCGTCCGTCGTTGCGCGGTTGCGTCGTGTGGCGACGGCGTGCGTGCAGCGCATTGTCTGGGGACACCCGCGCGGCCGGCAGCGGCTGACGCACGCCGTACATCTTCCCCGGTCACACTGGGCGGTCCGCTTCGCGACTCGCGCCAGCGTCCTTTTTCCTGCGGCGTTCGCTGCCGCTCCTGCCGGATCTTCCCATGCTGCCATTCGCCCGCGACCGCTCCGCGCCCGGACAGCTCGCCGCACGCCCCGGCGTACTGCCCAACCTGCACGATCTTGCGGTGTTCGCGCTGCTGCTGGGCCTGGGTGCGTTGCTGCTGCACGGCGCATCCGACATGCGCGCGCCGCTGCCGCCGGCCGGCACCGCCGCGGTGTCGCTGGACCTGTGGCAGCTCCCCGAATACGGCCTGCGCACCACCTTGCGCATGTTCGCGGCGATGGCCGCCTCGCTGGTGTTCACCTTCGTGGTGGCGACCCTGGCCGCCAAGAGCCGGCGCGCCGAGCGGGTGATCGTGCCGGCGCTGGACATCCTGCAGTCGGTGCCGGTGCTGGGCTTCCTCACCTTCACCGTGACCTTCTTCCTGGGCCTGTTCCCCGGCCGGCAGATCGGCGCCGAACTGGCTTCGATCTTCGCCATCTTCACCAGCCAGGCCTGGAACATGGCGTTCTCGTTCTACCAGTCGCTGCGCAACGTGCCGCGCGACCTGGACGAAGTGTCGCGCGGTTTCGGGCTCAGCGCCTGGCAGCGTTTCTGGCGGCTGGAGGCGCCGTACGCCACGCCCTCGCTGATCTGGAACATGATGATGTCCATGTCCGGCGGCTGGTTCTTCGTGGTCGCTTCCGAGGCGATCAGCGTCGGCGACCACACCCTGGAATTGCCCGGCATCGGCTCGTATCTGGCGCTGGCGATCGCGCAGCGCAACTTCGCCGCGGTCGGCTGGGCGGTGGTGGCGATGGCGGTGCTGATCGCCCTGTACGACCAGTTGCTGTTCCGCCCGATCGTGGCCTGGTCGGACAAGTTCCGCGCCGAACTCACCGCCTCGCAGGACAAGCCGCAGTCGTGGCTGTACGACCTGCTGCGGCGCACGCGCCTGGCCAAGCGCCTGGTCGCGCCGCTGGCCTGGGTCTGGCAGCGCGCCATGCTGGTGCGCTGGGCGCCGCGGCAGCAGCCGCAGCCCGTGGCGGCGCCGCGCGCACCGGGCCGCAGCGGGGTGTGGGGCGATCGGCTGTGGAGCGCGGCGCTGGCCCTGGCCGGTGCGGCCGCGGCCTGGTTCGCCTACGACTATGGCCGCCGCCACCTGGGCCTGCACGACCTGGCCGAGGCCTTCGGCGGCGGCCTGGCCACGCTGCTGCGGGTGGTGGTGCTGATCGCCCTGGCCAGCGTGGTGTGGGTGCCGATCGGGGTGTGGATCGGGCTGCGCCCGAAGGTGGCGCAGCGGGTGCAGCCGCTGGCGCAGTTCCTGGCCGCGTTCCCGGCCAACGTGCTGTTCCCGTTCGCGGTGCTGGCCATCGTCAGCACCGGCGCCGATCCCAACATCTGGCTGTCGCCGCTGATGATTCTCGGCACCCAGTGGTACATCCTGTTCAACGTGATCGCCGGCGCCAGCGCGTTTCCCACCGATCTGCGCGAGGCCGCCACCGTCTACCACCTGCGTTCGTGGACCTGGTGGCGGCGGGTGATCCTGCCCGGCATCTTCCCGTACTACATCACCGGTGCGTTGACCGCGTCGGGCGGTTCCTGGAACGCCAGCATCGTGGCCGAACTGGCCAGTTGGGGCCACACCCAGGTGCAGGCCTACGGCCTCGGTGCCTACATCGCCCGCGCCACCGCCGCCGGCGACGGCCCGCGGGTGCTGCTCGGGGTGGCGGTGATGTCGCTGTTCGTGACCCTCTTCAACCGTGCGGTCTGGCGACGTCTGTACGTCTTCGCCGAACGCCGCCTGCGTTTCGACTGATTCCTGGAGACCGACCATGAGCTATTCCGCAAGCGTGCCCGAGCGCGCCCCGCTGGTCCGCGTGCAGGGTGTGCGCAAGACCTACGACAAGGGCGGGGCGACGCCGCTGGTGGTGCTGGAGGACGTCGACCTGACCTTGCATTCGGGGCAGATCGTGGGCCTGCTCGGCCGTTCCGGCTCGGGCAAGTCGACCCTGCTGCGCGCCATCGCCGGGCTGCTGCAGCCCAGCGCCGGCAGCATCGCCTTCCGCGATGCCGCGCCGGGCCAGGTCGCCGACGACATCGCCATGGTGTTCCAGAGCTTCGCCCTGTTTCCGTGGCTGACCGTGCTGCAGAACGTGGAAGTGGGCCTGGAGGCGCGCGGCGTGGCCGCCGACGAGCGCCGCCGGCGCGCCCTGGCGGCGATCGATCTGATCGGCCTGGACGGCTACGAGGGCGCCTACCCGAAGGAACTGTCCGGCGGCATGCGCCAGCGCGTGGGCCTGGCGCGGGCGCTGGTGGTGCGACCGAAGCTGCTGCTGATGGACGAGCCGTTCTCGGCGCTGGACGTGCTGACCGCCGAGACCCTGCGTACCGACCTGCTGGACCTGTGGTCGGAAGGGCGCATGCCGATCGAATCGATCCTGATGGTCACCCACAACATCGAAGAAGCGGTGCTGATGTGCGATCGCATCGTGATCTTCGGCGCCAATCCGGGGCGGGTGATCGGCGAGATCGAAGTGACCCTGCCGCAGCCGCGCAATCGCCTGGCGCCGGCGTTCCGCGCCCTGGTCGACGACATCTATGCGCGCATGACCGCCAGCCCGCAGCGGCCGCAGACCCGCGAGGGCGTGTTCCCGGGCAGCGGCATCGCCATGGTGCTGCCGCGCGTGTCGAGCAACCTGCTGGCCGGCCTGATCGAAGCGGTGGCGGCCGAGCCCTACCACGGTCGTGCCGACCTGCCGCCGCTGGCGGCCGGCCTGCAGCTGGAAGTGGACGAACTGTTCCCGATCGCCGAGACCCTGCAGCTGCTGCGTTTCGCCGTGTTCGAACAGGGCGACCTGCAGCTGACCCCGGCCGGGCAGCGCTTCGCCGAACTCGGGACCGATGCGCGCAAGCAATTGTTCGCCCAGCACCTGGCCACCTACGTGCCGCTGGCCGCGCACATCCGCCGCGTGCTCGACGAACGCCCGGCGCATCACGCGCCGGCGCGCCGCTTCCGCGACGAACTGGAAGACCACATGTCCGAGGCCTACGCGGCGGAGACCGTGCAGGCGGTCACCAGCTGGGCGCGCTACGCCGAGTACTTCGCCTACGACAAGCAGGCGGACCTGTTCTCGCTGGAGAATCCGAGCTGATCGCGGGGATTTCAGGCTGTGCGCAGTTTCGGCTTCAGCCGCGACCCGACGGCCAACATTGCAGGAACGGCGTCAGGCATGACCTTGGCTCGCCGCTCACTGCGCCTTGCAGCAACGATGTCGCGATCTGGTCGGAGTCGTTGTGGGAGGGACTTCAGTCCCGACTGCATGCGGCCGGCCAGGCACGTGTCGCTCGCGTTTCGCGACCGAATGGCATCGCGCATCGCTGCTTGTTGTCGTGGTTCAGTGAAACCAGCCGTCGCCTCGCAAGAGCGGCTTCAGCCGCGACAGGAGCATTTCCGGTATCGCCTTTAGCGGCTGAAGCCGCTCCTGCAGCCGCGAAGAATGCACGGGCTGCCCGGCCTCCTGCAGCAAGCAAAATCGAGAGATTGGGGCCGGGTGACTCTCTAGCGCGGCGCCCCGAGCGCGCTGCCACATCAGGCACCGCGCGATGCCAACGCAACCGCCGCGATCGACTCAATCGCCGTCGTACAGCGGAAAGTGCACCAGCGGCGCCGGCGTGCCGGCAGCGGCGACCGCGCTGCCGTTGAGGCCCATGTCCCAGGCCAGGCCGGCCCAGACCGGGTCGGCGATGCGCGCGTCCTGCTGCGCCGGTGCGCGTGCGATCAGCAACTGCCGCAGTTCGGCCTGGGCCAGCGTTTCCAGCCGTCGCAGGGCGTGGCCGGGCTGGCGCGGTGCGGTCACCGGCCGGATGCCGGGTGCGGCCACCGGCTCGGACGCAGGCACGTGCGCGCCGCTGCTGTCATCGCAGGACATGGCCGCAACTCGGGACAGGGACTGGAGATGCATCGACATCGACGGGGCCGGACGGGAAGGGCAGAGACGACAAGCCCCGGCAGGGGCCGGGGACTCGTCGGTTCATGGCGCGGAGCGCGACAAGGCGGACTTAGAACAACTCGACCGTGCCGGCACCCATGCTCTGCTGCGCCACCGGCTTGTGCGGCGGACGCTCCCACTCGGTGCGCATGTCGCGCAGGCGGTTGCCGACCCGCTGCAGGGCGTCGAGCAGTTCGTGGTCGAACACGCCGCCATTGCGGTGCAGCAGTTCCTGCAGCGCCACGGCCTCGCGGTTGATCGCGGTCAGGCGGTCCAGGTGGGTGTGCACGCCGCCCAGGGCCTGGGTGGCGATGTCCTCGAACTGCAGGGCGCGCACCGCTTCGGCGACGCTGCTGTCGATGGCGCGGCCGCACTCGGAGATCTCGCGCATGCCGTCGCCCAGCGAGTGGTTGATCGCGGCCACGTTGTCCAGCATCGCCGCGGCCTCAGCCCGCGCCTCGCGGGAGCGGTCCATGTCGCGGGAGGCCATGTTCGAGACCGTCTCGCGGACCTTGGCGATGGCGTCCTTGGAGCTGTGCGCCAGCTTGCGGATCTGCTCGTTGAAGGTGGTCGAGCGCTCGGACAGGTTGCGCACCTCGTCGGCCACCACCGCGAAGCCGCGGCCCGCCTCGCCGGCGCGCGCCGCTTCGATCGCCGCGTTCAGCGCCAGCAGATTGGTCTGGTCGGCGATCGACTTGACGTCCTCCAGCAGGGCGAAGATGCCGTCCAGGTGCTGGGACATGTCGTCGATGTAGTGCACCGTGGTGCTGCTCTGACCGCTGACCTGCTCCAGCGCCTCCACCAGCTGCTCCATGCGCTGGCTGGCATGCTGGGCGAAGCGGGCCACGTCCACCCCGGCGCCACCGTCTTCGCCGGCGCGGTCGACGATGCGGGCCAGCGCCACGCTCTGCTGCCGCGACTTGCGGTTCATCGCCTCGAAGCTGCCACCCAGGCCGCTGACCGCCTGGCGGATCAGTTCGCGGGCACGTTCGATCTCCGAGCGCGAGCCCTCGATCTCGTTGCCGACGAAGCTGCGCAGCTCGGTCAGCAGGTGGTCCTGCTCGCGCATGACCTTGGCCTGCTCCGGCGAGCGCCGGCTCTGGCTGTACGCGGTCCAGCCGGCGAAACCGAGCCAGCTCAGCGTCATGGTGGTGAGGATGGCCCAACGGACCGGGGCCGGCCAATCGAAGCCGGCGGCGATGGGGAACAGCAGCGTCAGGGCGAGCGGGGCGGCCAGACGGATCAGGAGGCGTGAGTACATGGAAGTTCTCGGCAGATTCACGATTGCTGTATCGGCCGCCCCCCCCGGGTCTTTAGCAACGCGGTGCGCGGATCATCGAAACCTGCCGACATTCGTACGATCTGCGTCGCAGAACCACCGCGGGCGGCGCGCTGCCGGCCCGGCGCCGGCACCCCGGGGACTCAGCGCAAGGCGCGGTCCACGGTTTCGCGCATGCGCCGCTTGACCAGCAGGAAATCCCACAGGCTGCCGCCCATCTGCCGCCACAGCACCGCCGAACGCACCGCCGCCAGCAGCAGCGCGCGGATCTCCGCCACCACCCCGGCCTGACCCAGGTAATGCGGGTTGCCCTGCACCATCACCCGCGGGCGCAGGTGGCTGATGGTGTCGGCGTAGAGCTGGCCCAACGCCGCGATCACCTCGGGGTGGGTGCTGTCGGCATGGCGCTCCAGCAGCGGCGCGATCCGGGCCAGGCCGGCATCGACCTTGGCGTCGGTCTCGGCATCGCCGGCGAAGCGCCGTTCCAGTTGGATCACCGCCAGCGCCAGCCGCGGCAGCACCTCGTCCTGGCCCTGGTTGCGGAAGTAGTTGTGCAGCAGGCGCAGCCCCGGCGCCAGGTCGGCGCGGCGGCCATAGACCGCTTCGGGGCTGGGCGCGTCGATGCGGAACACGCTGTCGAGCAGGGTGCGCACCAGCGACGCCTCGGACTGGCCGGTCTCGGCGATGCGCCGCACCTGCTGCAGGGCCTGGGCCATGCCCGCCAGCGCCAGCATGCGCGCGTCCATGGAATCGGTCATCGAATCGGGTCCTCGTGTACGGCGGGGGCCTGCTGCGCCAGGCGGCGCTCCAGCGGGGCATCGGTGGTGGCGATCACGGCGCCGCCCAGGCATTCCTCGCCCTGGTACAGCACCAGCGACTGCCCGGGGGTGACGGCGCGCTGCGGGCGCGCGAAGCGGACCGACAGGGTGCCGTCGTCGCCGACCTCGACCGTGCAGGGCTCGTCGGCCTGGCGGTAGCGGGTCTGCGCGGTGCACTCGAAGCGCCGTGCCGGCGGCGCACCGGCGATCCAGTGGGCGGCCTCGGACTGCAGCCCGTTGGCCATCAGGTAGGGGCTGTCGCGGTCCTGGTCGACGTACAGCACGTTGCGGGCGACGTCCTTGCCGACCACGTACCACGGCGCCGCGGCGCGGCCGCGTACCCCGCCGATGTTCAGGCCCTCGCGCTGACCCAGGGTGAAGTAGAACACCCCCGGATGCTCGGCCACGACCTGCTCGTGCGGGTCGCGGATCTCGCCGCGCCGCGCCGGCAGGTAGCGACCGAGAAATTCGCGGAAATCGCGTTCGCCGATGAAGCAGATGCCGGTGGAATCCTTCTTGGCGTGGGTCGGCAGGCCGGCTTCGCGGGCGATGCGGCGCACCTGTTCCTTGGGCAGTTCGCCGACCGGGAACAGGGTCGCGGCCAGTTGCGCCTGGCCCAGCTGGTGCAGGAAGTAGCTCTGGTCCTTGTTGCGGTCCAGCCCGCGCAGCAGCCGCCAGCGGCCGCCGAGGCTGTCCACCCGCGCATAGTGGCCGGTGGCGATGCGCTCGGCGCCGAGCTCGCGCGCCGCGTCCAGGAAATGCTTGAACTTGACCTCGCGGTTGCACAGCACGTCCGGGTTGGGCGTGCGCCCGGCGGCGTATTCGGCCAGGAAGTGCGCGAACACGCCTTGCCAGTACTCCTGCGAAAAGTCGCGGAAATGGAAGGGGATGCCCAGTCGCCCGCACACCGCCACCGCATCGCGGCGGTCGTCGTCGGCACGGCAGTCGCCACTGCCGTCGTCGGCCCAGTTCTGCATGAACAGGCCGGATACCGCCGCGCCCTGCTGGACCAGCTGCCAGGCCGCCACCGACGAATCCACGCCGCCGGAGACCCCGACCATGACCGCTGCGCCGCTCATGCCACCTGCCGCAGCAGATCCAGCGGGTAGCGGCGCCCGGCCAGGAAATCGGCCACCACCTGCCACACCAGCGGGCTGCGCCAGCGCGGCGCTTCGGCCTCCAGTTCGGCCGGGGTCATCCACAGCGCGCGCACGATGCCGGTGTCCAATGGCCGCTGCGCATCGTGCGCGACCGGATCGGCGGCGAAGGCGAAGCGCAGGTAATGGCGGCCGGTGTCGGCCTTCCACTGGTAGGCACCGATGAACGCGGTCGGCTGCACCTGCCAGCCGGTTTCCTCCAGCGTCTCGCGCACCGCGGCCTCGATCAGGCGCTCGTCCGGCTCCAGGTGGCCGGCCGGCTGGTTCAACACCAGCGCCCCGGCGATGGCTTCCTCGACCTGCAGCAGGCGCCCGTCGCGCACCACCACCGTGGCCACGGTCACGTCCGGCTGCCAGGGTTCCGCGGCCGCCGTCATCAGAACAGGTCCTTGCCGCCGTTCAGTTCGGCGTCCATCGCGTCGGCGCCGCGCGCGGCCGCCTCCAGCGCCTCACGCAGCGCCGCATCGTCGGCATCGGCGGGGATCTTGACCACGAACACCGCGGTGCCGCCCTGGCGCACCCAGCCGCCGAGGATGTCCGACTGCGCGTCCTCCAGCAGCCGGTTGGCGACCTTGGCGGGCAGGCTGTCGCCCTGCGCCTGGTAGGCCGGCGACCACACCTCGCGGATGCGGTAGCTGCCGAAGGTCTCCACCGGCGAGCGCACATAGGTCAGCTGCTTGCGCTCCTGCCCGTGGTCGCGCAGGCCGAACAGCACCTGATAGTCGCCGTCCTCGTCCGCCTGTACGTCGTAGCCCAGCGCCTGCAGGCGCTTGCCCAGCGCCGCATCCGGCGTCTCGGCGGCGGCCGGCAGGGCGGCGGCGAGCAGCGCGGCGAGCAGCGGAAGCTTGGGGAACATCGTCGAATGCATGCGGAGCGCCATCGAAAGGAGGGGAATTGTGCGGGCAGGGCCGACGATCGTCCAATCCTGGCCGGCGGCCCCCGTATATAATGGGCGGATGCCCCGCAAGAATTCCCCCGAGCACGATCATGGCGTCATGGTGGAGACCGGCAAGCCGGAAGTCGCCCGCCCGCCCATGTATCAGGTGCTGCTGCTGAACGACGACTACACCCCGATGGACTTCGTGGTGACCGTGCTGCAGCAGTTCTTCTCCCTGGACCTGGAGCGCGCCACCCAGGTGATGCTGCACGTGCATACCCGCGGCCGCGGGGTGTGCGGGGTCTATACCCGCGAGGTGGCTGAATCCAAGGTGGCTCAGGTGAACGAGTTCTCGCGGATGAACCAGCATCCCCTGTTGTGCACGATGGAAAAAGCCTGATAGTGGGAGGCGTCGGTCACCGGTTTGCCCGGACTAACGCGGTGTGAACACACTGATCCGATAGGGTTGTGGAAATTCGCAACTCAAGCCACATATTGTCGGCAACAGACGTCGGAGTACACCATGTTCAGCAAAGATCTCGAGCAGACCATCGGCCAGTGCTACAAGCGCGCCCGGGAAGCCCGTCATGAGTTCATGACGGTGGAGCACCTGCTGTTGGCATTGCTCGACAATCCCTCCGCCCAGGCCGTGCTCAAGGCCTGCGGCGCCGACGTCGACCGCCTGCGCGGCGACCTGGAACAGGCCATCGAAGCCTCGGTGGCGCGCCTGGCCGACGACGATGGCCGCGACACCCAGCCCACCCTGGGCTTCCAGCGGGTGCTGCAGCGGGCCGTCTACCACGTGCAGTCCTCGGGCAAGAAGGAAGTCAGCGGCGCCAACGTGCTGGTGGCGATCTTCGGCGAGAAGGACTCGCACGCGGTGTACTTCCTGAACCAGCAGGACATCACCCGCCTGGACATCGTCAACTACCTGTCCCATGGCATCGCCAAGATGGGTGAGGACGGCGAGCACGCCGCGCCGTCCGACGGCGAGCCCAAGGGCGAGGCGGGCGAGGGCGAGCCCAAGGGCGACGCACTGGCCGAGTACGCCACCAATCTGAACGAGCAGGCCCGCAATGGCCGCATCGACCCGCTGGTGGGCCGCGCCGACGAGATCGAGCGCACCATCCAGGTCCTGTGCCGCCGCCGCAAGAACAACCCGCTGTACGTGGGCGAGGCCGGTGTCGGCAAGACCGCCATCGCCGAGGGCCTGGCCAAGCGCATCGTCGAGGGCACCGTACCCGAGGTGCTGGCCGACGCGGTGATCTTCTCGCTCGACCTGGGCGCGCTGGTCGCCGGCACCAAATACCGCGGCGACTTCGAGAAGCGCCTGAAGGGCGTGCTGACCTCGCTGAAGAAGGTGCCCAACGCGGTGCTGTTCATCGACGAGATCCACACCATCATCGGCGCCGGTTCCGCTTCCGGCGGCACCATGGACGCGTCCAACCTGATCAAGCCGGCGCTGTCTTCGGGCGAGCTGCGCTGCATCGGTTCGACCACGTTCCAGGAATACCGCGGCATCTTCGAGAAGGACCGCGCCCTGGCGCGGCGCTTCCAGAAGATCGACATCGTCGAGCCGACCGTGGGCGAGACCTTCGAGATCCTGCAGGGCCTCAAGCCCAAGTACGAGGCGCACCACGGCGTGACCTACGCCGACGATGCGCTGCAGGCGGCGGTGGACCTGTCGGTCAAGCACATCGGCGACCGGCTGCTGCCGGACAAGGCGATCGACGTGATCGACGAGGCTGGCGCGCGCCAGCGGCTGCTGCCGGAAGGCCAGCGCAAGGAACTGATCGACATCGAGGAGATCGAGACCATCGTCGCCAAGATGGCGCGGATCCCGGCCAAGCAGGTCAGCGCCACCGACAAGGACGTGCTGCAGCACCTGGAGCGCAACCTGAAGATGGTGATCTTCGGCCAGGATCCGGCCATCGAGACGCTGGCCTCGTCGATCAAGCTGGCGCGCTCGGGCCTGGCCAACCCGGAGAAGCCGATCGGCAACTTCCTGTTCGCCGGCCCCACCGGCGTCGGCAAGACCGAGGTCACCAAGCAGCTGGCGCTGCAGCTGGGCATCGAGCTGGTGCGCTTCGACATGTCCGAGTACATGGAGCCGCATTCGATCAGCCGCCTGATCGGCGCGCCCCCGGGCTACGTCGGCTTCGACCAGGGCGGCCTGCTGACCGAGAAGATCGTCAAGACCCCGCACTGCGTGCTGCTGCTGGACGAGGTGGAGAAGGCGCACCCGGACATCTTCAACATCCTGTTGCAGGTCATGGACCGCGGCGTGCTCACCGACACCAACGGGCGCGAGGCCAACTTCAAGAACGTGATCCTGGTGATGACCACCAATGCCGGTGCCACCCAGGCCTCGCGGCGCTCGATCGGCTTCACCCAGCAGGACCACTCCACCGATGCGATGGAGATCATCCGCCGCAGCTTCACCCCGGAGTTCCGCAACCGCCTGGACGCGGTGGTGCAGTTCCAGCCGCTGGCCTTCAGCCACATCCTGCGCGTGGTCGACAAGTTCGTGATCGAGCTGGAGATGCTGCTGCAGGAGAAGCACGTGTCGCTGTCGGCGACCCCGACCGCGCGCGACTGGCTGGCCCAGCACGGCTTCGACCCGCTGATGGGCGCGCGGCCGATGGCGCGCGTGATCCAGGATAAGGTCAAGCGCCCGCTGGCCGACGAACTGCTGTTCGGCAAGCTGGTCAACGGCGGCCGCGTCACCATCGACGTGCGCGACGGCGAGCTGGTGGTCGATACCCAGGCCGAGCCGGAGCGCCTGCTGCCGGCGACGGTGGACTGAGGCCGGACCAGGCGACGGGCACGACGAAAGGCGGCTGCAGAGGCTGCAGCCGCCTGGCGAGGTCACCGTCGTTCCATCGTTGCAGACGCGAAAGGCGGCCAGTGGCCGCCTTCTTCATGTCCGCCCGTGGCGGATTACTTCATGCGGTAGGTGATGCGACCCTTGGTCAGGTCGTACGGGGTCATTTCGACCTTCACCCGGTCGCCGGTCAGGATGCGGATGTAGTTCTTGCGCATGCGGCCGGAGATGTGGGCGATGATTTCGTGCCCGTTTTCCAGCTTGACCCGGAACGTGGTATTGGGCAACGTCTCGCTGACGGTGCCTTCGAATTCGATGGAGTCGTCTTTCGACATGTAATCCTGTGCGATTCGGAACGGCCAAAGGCCTGAAGAGCGAGGATTTTACTCGCCTGGGCCGCGCCATGCAAAGTTTGCGTTAATCCCGCTCAGCCCTGGGCCAGTTCCGCGGCCGCCAGGGTGCCGAAGCGCAGCGTCCACGGCGCGGTCTCGGCAGTCGCCGCCACCAGCGGCGCGATGGTGTCCAGGAACCGCGCACGCGGCCAGCGCTCGGCGCCCAGGCTGAGCAGGTGGTCGTTCTCCACCTGCGCGTCGATCAGCGGCCAGCCCCAGCCGTGCAGGCGCCGCGCCAGTGCCGCCAGCGCGACCTTGGAGCCGCCGCTGCGCGCACTGAACATGCTCTCGCCGAAGAACATGCGCCCGCGCGCCACTCCATAGATGCCGCCGACCAGCTCGTCGCCGTCGAACACTTCCACCGAATGTGCGTGGCCGGCCTGGTGCAGGGCCAGATAGGCGTCGCGCATCGGCGCGGTGATCCAGGTGCCGTCCTGGCCGCGGCGGGGGAGTTGCGCGCAGGCATCGATGACCTGGGCGAAGGCGGTGTCGGCGCGCACGGTCCACGGACAGCGGCGCAGGCTGCGGCGGAAGCGCGAGGACAGGCGTACGCCGTCGCTGCGGAACACGGTGCGCGGGTCCGGACTCCACCACAGGATCGGCTCGCCGTCGGAGTACCAGGGGAAGATGCCCTGGGCGTAGGCCGCGAGCAGGCGCGTCGGCGACAGGTCGCCGCCGACCGCGAGCAGGCCGTCCGGCTCGCGCAGGGCGCTGGACGGCGGCGGGAACGGGGCGGCGGGATCGGCCGCGAGCAGGACAGGGAGACGACGCATCGCCGGCAGCGTAGCCGATGCCTCAGGCGTCGTGGCGGAATGGCGAGTGGCGCTGCAGCGCCGCCGCGTGCTGGCGCACCTCGGCGCGTTCCTGCGCGCACCAGTCGGCCAGCGGCACACGGAAGCCGGGGTCGGCGATCCAGTGGCGGCTGCGCACCAGCCGCGGCAGGAAGCCGCGGGCGATCTTGTGCTGGCCCTGCGCGCCCGGCTCGAAGCGGGTCAGGCCCTCGCGCAGGCAGTACTCGATGCCCTGGTAGTAGCAGGTCTCGAAGTGCAGGCCGGGCAGGGGCTCGCCGCCCCAGTACCGGCCGTACAGGGTGTCGCCGCCGCGCAGGCAGAACGCACCGGCCACCGGCGCGCCGTCATGCATGGCCAGGAAGATCAGCAGGTTGCGCGGCATCATTCGCGCAAGATGCGAGAAGAAGTCCAGGGTCAGCGCCGGCGAATTGCCGTAGTCGTCGAAGGTGCGCAGATAGAAGCCGTACATCGCCTGCAGGTCGGCGGCGCTGGCCTCGTCGCCGTGCAGCACGCGGAAGCCGATGCCGGCGCGCTGCACCTTGGCCCGCTCCTGGCGGATGTTCTTGCGGTGCTTGTGGTCCATCGCGCCCAGGTAATCGTCGAACCCGGTCCAGCCGGCGTCGTTGTGCCACTGGTACTGCACGTCGTTGCGTTCCAGCCAGTCGGTGCCGAACGCGGCGTCCTCATCGGCGCGGTGGAAATTGACGTGGGCCGAGGACAGGCCGGTGCGCTCGGTCAGCGCCTGCATGGCCGCGAGCAGTTCCTGCTGCGCCGCCAGGTCGCGGGCGAGCAGCCGCGGCCCGGTCACCGGCGAGTAGGGCACCGCGCACAGCCACTTTGGGAAGTAGTCCTGGCCGTAGCGCGCATAGGCATGCGCCCAGGCATGGTCGAACACGAATTCGCCGTGCGAGTTGCTTTTGACGTAGCCGGGCGCCGCCGCGACCAGCGTCTCGCCGTCCCACACGGTGAGATGCAGCGGGCTCCAGCCCCAGTCCGGGCGCAGGCAGCCGTGCTGTTCCAGGCCGGCCAGGAAGGCGTGGGCGACGAAGGGGTTGCGACCGTCGTGCAGGGCGTCCCAGTCGGCGGCGGCGACCGTATCGAGCTGGTGCAGCCAGCGGATCCGGCTCATCGCCGGCGCTGCTCGCGGTGGAAGGCGGCGCAGCGGCCGCCGGCGTCATCGGCCGCGCGCGCGGGCGCACGGCCGCTGCCGGCCTGACGCCGGCAGTTCAAGGCGTGCGCGGACTCAGGCACCCTTGTCCAGATAGCGCTCGGCGTCCAGCGCGGCCATGCAGCCGAAGCCGGCCGAGGTGATCGCCTGGCGGTAGTGCTGGTCGGCGACGTCGCCAGCGGCGAACACGCCCGGCACCGAGGTCTCGGTGGCGGCGCCGCCCAGACCGGAGCGGATCTCCAGGTAGCCGTTGTGCATCGCCAGTTGGCCGTCGAACAGCTGGGTGTTCGGGTGATGGCCGATGGCGACGAAGAAGCCGTGCGCCTCCAGGTCGCGGGTGCTGCCGTCCTGCACCGACTTGACGCGCACGCCGGTGACGCCGGCCTCGTTGCCCAGCACCTCGTCCACCTGGTGATGCCAGACGGTCTCGATCTTGCCGGCGGCGACCTTGGCGAACAGCTTGTCCTGCATGATCTTTTCCGCGCGCAGGGTGTCGCGGCGGTGCACCAGATAGACCTTGCGGGCGATGTTGGACAGGTACAGCGCCTCTTCCACGGCGGTGTTGCCGCCGCCGACCACGACCACGTCCTGGTCCTTGTAGAAGAAGCCGTCGCAGGTGGCGCACGCGGACACGCCGCGGCCCTTGAACGCCTCTTCCGAGGGGATGCCCAGGTACTTGGCGGTGGCGCCGGTGGCGATGATCAGTGCGTCGCAGGTGTAGTCGCCGCTGTCGCCGCTGAGCCGGAACGGGCGCTGCGACAGGTCGGCGGTGTGGATGTGGTCGAAGATCACTTCGGTCTCGAAGCGCTCGGCATGCGCCTGCATGCGCGCCATCAGGTCCGGGCCCATCAGGCCGTGCGGGTCGCCGGGCCAGTTGTCGACCTCGGTGGTGGTCATCAGCTGGCCGCCCTGCTGCAGGCCGGTGATCACCACCGGCTTGAGGTTGGCGCGCGCGGCGTAGACCGCGGCGGTCCAGCCGGCCGGGCCGGAACCCAGGATCAGCAGGCGGGAATGCTTGGCGGAATTGGCGGCAGAGGGGCTCATGTATACTCGCGAACAGGGTGAAATGGCGGCGGAAACGCGGCATTGCGCGGGTTCCGGCGAAGGCGCATAGAGTGGCGGCCGGCCTGGAACGAATCAAGCCGCGTGGCGGAAACGCTGCGGCCCGCGGCGACAGACTTCGGGTTTCGCGCGTCGTTGCCCGCCTCGATCGGGCGCTGCCAGCATCGGCCTGCGCAAGTCCGGACGATTCAGGTACCGCCTGCTGAAATGCAAGGGCGAGTCGTTTATTATCAATCACTAACGATGCATTTCTAAGGTCTGGTCATAGCGTGGCGAAGCAGGTTCCGGAACGCGGCAAATCCCAGGGCGCCAATGCGGCGGCACGCAAGCAGGGCGCCGCGCCCAACCCACGCCGGCAGAAGCTGTGGCGCGATCTGGCGCTGATCGCGATCGCGCCGCTGCTGCTGTACCTGCTGGCCAGCCTGGCCACGTACTCGGCGACCGATCCGGGCTGGTCGCATACCGGCAGCGTGGTCGCGCCGGTGCACAACATGGGCGGCAAGTTCGGCGCCTGGATCGCCGACGTGCTGCTGCAACTGTTCGGCTACGTGGCCTTCCTGCTGCCGGTGGTGATCGGCGCGATCTCCTGGATCGCGCTGTTCGGCATGGACCAGGACGGCGATGGCGAGGCCGACCTCGGCCCGGCGCTGCGCCTGGTCGGCATCGTCGGCTTCCTGATCGCCGCCACCGGGCTGCTGCACCTGCGCCTGTTCGCCGGCGACGTGGCCGGGGCTGGCGGCATTCTCGGCAAGCTGGTCGGCAATTCGCTGGGCGCCGGCTTCGGCGCGCTCGGCGCCAATCTGTTCGTGCTGGTATTGCTGCTGGTGTCGGTGACCCTGGCCACCGGGCTGTCCTGGTTCGCGGTGATGGAGCGCATCGGCAAGGCGGTGATGACCCTGCCGGCGCTGGCCCGGCGCGGCACCCAGCAGGCCAACAAATGGCAGCAGACCCGCGCCATGCGCGAGGAACGCGAGGAAGTGCGCAAGGTCGACGCGGTGCAGCGCGCCAAGCGCGAGCCGGTCAAGATCGAGCCGCCGCCGGCGCCGGTGGTGGAGAAGAGCGAGCGCGCCAAGCGCGAGCAGCAGATCCCGCTGTTCCACGGTACCGGCAGCGACCCGTCCGGGGTGCCGCCGCTGGCCCTGCTGGACGACCCCAAGCCGCAGGCCAAGGGCTATTCCGAGGAGACCCTGGAAACCCTGTCGCGGCAGATCGAGTTCAAGCTCAAGGATTTCCGCATCGATGCGCAGGTGGTCGGGGCCTATCCGGGCCCGGTCATCACCCGCTTCGAGATCGAGCCGGCGCCGGGCATCAAGGTCAGCCAGATCAGTTCGCTGGACAAGGACATTGCCCGCGGCCTGTCGGTGAAGTCGGTGCGCGTGGTCGACGTGATCCCGGGCAAGTCGGTGATCGGCCTGGAGATCCCCAACGTCAGCCGCGAGATGATCTATCTCAGCGAGCTGCTGCGCTCCAAGGAATACGACAAGTCGGCCAGTCCGCTGACCCTGGCCCTGGGCAAGGACATCGCCGGGCGTCCGACCGTGGCCGACCTGGCGCGCATGCCGCACCTGCTGGTCGCCGGTACCACCGGCTCGGGCAAGTCGGTGGCGGTCAACGCCATGGTGCTGAGCCTGCTGTACAAGGCCTCGGCCAAGGACCTGCGGATGCTGATGATCGACCCGAAGATGCTCGAACTGAGCGTCTACCAGGGCATCCCGCATCTGCTGGCGCCGGTGGTCACCGACATGAAGGAGGCCGCCAACGGCCTGCGCTGGTGCGTGGCCGAGATGGAGCGCCGCTACAAGCTGATGAGCGCGGTCGGCGTGCGCAACCTGGCCGGCTTCAACAAGAAGGTCAAGGATGCGCAGGACGCCGGGCAGCCGCTGATGGACCCGCTGTTCAAGCCCAACCCGGACCTGGCCGAGGCGCCGCGGCCGTTGGACACGCTGCCGTTCATCGTCATCTTCATCGATGAATTCGCCGACATGATGATGATCGTCGGCAAGAAGGTCGAAGAGCTGATCGCGCGCCTGGCGCAGAAGGCCCGCGCCGCCGGCATTCACCTGATCCTGGCCACCCAGCGCCCGTCGGTGGACGTGATCACCGGCCTGATCAAGGCCAATATCCCGACCCGCATCGCCTTCCAGGTCAGCTCCAAGATCGACTCGCGCACCATCCTCGACCAGTCCGGCGCCGAGACCCTGCTGGGCCACGGCGACATGCTGTACCTGCCGCCGGGCACGGCGATGCCGGACCGCGTGCACGGCGCCTTCGTCAGCGACGAGGAAGTGCACCGGGTGGTCGAGCACCTCAAGGCCAGCGGCCCGGCCGACTACATCGAGGGCGTGCTGGACGAAGTGCAGACCATGGGCGACGGTACCGTGATCGGCGCCACCGGCCTGCCCGAAGCCGGCGGCGGTGGCGGCGACGAATCCGATCCGCTGTACGACGAGGCCCTGCGCATCGTCACCGAGACCCGCCGCGCCTCGATCTCTGGCGTGCAGCGGCGGCTGAAGATCGGCTACAACCGCGCCGCGCGGCTGATCGAGGCGATGGAAGCCGCCGGCGTGGTCAGCCCGCCCGAACACAACGGCGACCGCAGCGTGCTGGCGCCGCCGCCGCCGAAGTGAGGCACACCGCGCCGTTCGCCGGCCGTGGCCGGCGTCTGCCTGACCGGAGGCCTGCGCGCGCCGCGCGCTGGCTGTTCGGCGCGGCGCTGCTGGCGCTGTCCGGACTCGCCGGCGCGCAACCGGCGCCGGCCGCGCATCCCGATGCCGACCAGGCCACGGCCACCGCGGCCGCACCGGTGGTCAGCAACAACTACAGCTACGTGCGCTACCGCGCCGACTACGAGGTGCGCGAGGACGCCACCAGCGTCGAGACCGACGAATACGAGCTGCTGCTCAAGACCAAGGCCGGCGTCGACCAGTTCAGCCAGGTGCGGCTGGGCTACAGCGAGAAGCTGGAGACGCTGGAGGTGCTGGCCGCCTACACGCTGACCCCGGATGGGCTGCGCCACGACGTGCCGGCCGACAAGATCTATACCCAGGAGAGCTATTCCAGCGCGACGGCGGCGATGTACGCCGACCGCAAGGTCAAGGTGGTGGTGTTCCCCAACCTGATGCCCGGCGCGCGCCTGGTGTACCGGGTGCGCCGCACTCAGAACGTGCCGTACTTCCCGGGCTATTTCAGCCTGTGGGAGACCTTCAGCGTGTTCTCCCAGTACGACGACGCCACGGTGACCCTGGTGGCGCCGCGGCGCCTGCAGATGCACCTGTACACGCGCGGCGTGCAGGGCAGCGATACGCCGACGATCGACGGCGAGCAGGCCCGCTGGGAGTGGCGCTACAGCCGCCGCGAGCCGATGAAGAGCCAGAACTGGTCGGCGGCCACTTGGGAATTCAGCCCGACCATCATGGCCAGCAGTTTCCGCCGCTGGCCGCAGATGGCCCAGGCCTACCAGCACAGCAGTGCCGCCGCCGCGCAGGTCACGCCCAAGGTGCGCACCCGCGCCGAGCAGATCACCGCCGGCATCGTCGATCGCCGCGCGCAGGCCGCGGCGCTGTACGAGTGGGTGGCGCGCAACATCCGCTACGTGGCGGTGTACCTGGGCAACGGCGGGCTGCAGCCGAACAGCGCCGACAGCATCCTCGACAACCACTACGGCGACTGCAAGGACCACACCGTGGTGCTGGAAGCGCTGCTGGCGGCCAAGGGCATCGCCAGTACGCCGGTGCTGATCGGCGCGCAGGGCGGGCCGACCCTGCCGGAGGTGCCGGTGCTGGGCCGCTTCAACCACGCCATCACCTATCTGCCCGAATTCAAGCTGTACGTGGACTCGACCAGCCCATACGCGCGTTTCGGCCAGTTGCCGGCCGGCGATCTGGGCGCGCCGGTGCTGCACACGGCCGACGGCACCGTGGCGCGCACGCCGCCGGACGACGCCAAGCGCAACCGCTACCTGGCCGAGACCGACTACCGCTTCGACGCCGACGGCGGCGTCAGCGGCATCACCCGGCTGGATAGCGGCGACGTCGGCGAGGTCGGCCTGCGCACGATGTTCGTGCAGCTCAACGCGCAGAACCGCACCCGCATCGAGGAATCGATCGTCGCCGCGTCCGGCTTCGACGGCAGCGGCGAGTTGCTGCTGCAGGGCACGCCGCAGGACCTGAGCCGGCCGTTCGGCTACGCCTACCGCTTCCAGGCCCACGACTACGTCGACTTCGGCGTGGTCGGCGGCATGAGCCTGCCGCTGATGCCCGGCGCCGACTCGGTGCGCGGGGTCTACAGCACCGCCTCGGCCGAGCGCAACCTGACCCCGTTCTATTGCAACGACAACGCGCGCAGCGAGACCTACCGGCTCACCTTCCCGGACAGCGTGCCGATCATCGCGATTCCGGCCGACACGCATTTCCGCAACGCCGCCGGCGAGTACGCTGCGACCTGGGTGCGCGACGGGCAGACCGTGACCGCCACGCATACGCTGCACCGCCGCGCGATCCACGGCCCGGCGGCGCTGTGCCAGCCGCAGGACTACGCCGCCTTCCGCGAGCTATACCAGCAGGTGCGGCGCGGCTTCCGCGGCCAGATCCTGTACGGCGACCTCGGCCGGATGCAGACCGGGCCGTAGACCTGGCGCGGCCGGCCATCCTCTGATCGCCTATTCAGGCGCGGCGCGTCACACTTCCCACACTCCATCCGGAAACCCATCCGCATGCTTCGCACACTCCGCTACACCGTCCTCGCCACCGCGCTGCTGGCCGGCTCCGCCTTCGCCGGCGCCCGCGAGGACCTCACCGCCTTCACCCGCGGGCTGAAGGGCCTGGACGGCCAGTTCGCGCAGAAGGTCTACGACGGCAAGGGCACGCTGAAGGAAAGCTCCAGCGGCCGCGTCGCGCTGTCGGCGCCGCGCCTGTTCCGCTGGGAGTACCGCAAGCCGTATACCCAGCTGATCGTCGCCGACGGCAGCAAGGTCTGGGTCTACGACCCGGACCTGAAGCAGGCCACGGTGCGCGCGCAGGGCAGCGAGGAACAGAACAGCCCGCTGACCGCGCTGATCGACCCGGGCCGGCTCGACCGCCAGTACGACGTCAGCGAAGAGGCGGTGGCCCGCGACGGGCTGCAATGGCTGACCATGACCCCGAAGGTGGACACCGAGGCCAGCTTCCAGATGGCCAAGCTCGGCTTCGACCGCGCCGGCCTGGCGCGCATGGAAGTGGTCGATCCGGTCGGCCAGCGCACCGACATCAGCTTCAGCGACTGGAAGCGCAATCCGGCCTTCGCCGCCGGCACCTTCCGCTACGTCCCGGACAAGGACGTGGACGTGGTCGGCGACCGCTGAGCCAGCGGCCCCGCCGCCGCGCGCCGGGTCGGTGCGCGGCGGCCTTTCCGCTCAGTTGGGGCAGGTCTGTACTTCGATACTGACGTGGCCCAGCGTGGCCACGCCCTGCAGGCGGGCGTGGTAGAACGCCGCCGGCCGCGGCTTGTGCGTCACCAGCGACACGATCGCCGCATGCTGGCCGGGGCCGACCCGCCACACGTGCAGGTCGGCGATGCGCTCGTCGTCCTGCTGCAGGCGGTCGCGGATCTGCGCCTGCAGCGCCGCCGGCGCCGAGGCGTCGAGCAGCACCGCGCCGGTGTCGCGCAGCAGCGCCAGCGACCAGCGGGCGATGACGATGGCGCCGACGATACCCATCAACGCATCGGTCCAGGTCCAGCCCAGGTACTTGGCCAGCAACAGGGCGACGATCGCCATCACCGAGGTCAGCGCGTCGGCCAGCACGTGCATGTAGGCCGAGCGCAGGTTGTGATCGGCGTGCGCGTGGCGGTCGTGGCTGTGCGTCGGCGCAGGCGCGGCATGGGCGTGCGCATGCCCGTGGTGATCGTGCGGGTGGTGATGGCCTTGACCGTGCGCGTGATCGTGGTCGTGGTCGTGCCCATCTTGGTGCGCGTGCGCATGGTCGCCATGCCGGTGCGCGGCATGAGCGTGGTCGTGATGATGCCCGTGCCCGTGCCCGTGGCCATGGCTATGCCCATGCCCGTGATCGTGGTGGTGATCGGCGCCGAGCATCCAGGCGCTGAGCAGGTTCACCAGCAGGCCCAGCGCCGCGATCCACAGCGCTTCGTCGTAGGCGATGTGCACCGGCTGCGCCAGGCGCAGCGCCGACTCCACGCCGATGCCCAGGGCGATCAGCGCCAGGATCAGCGCGCTGGAAAAGCCCGCCAGATCGCCGACCTTGCCGGTGCCGAAGGTGAAGCGCGGGTTGTGCCGGTGCCGGCGCGCAAACCAGTACGCGAAGCCCGCCAGCGACAGCGCCCCGGCGTGAGTGGCCATGTGCAGACCGTCGGCCAGCAGCGCCATCGAGCCGGTCCACCAGCCAGCGACGATCTCCACGAACATCATCGCGGCGGTCAGCGCCACCACCGACCAGGTCCGGCGCGCATTGCGCTCGTGGCGGGTGCCGAGGAAGTCGTGCTGATGGGTAAAGGCGTCCAGGGTGTCGTGGTGGCTCATGGCGGGGGCGGCCGGGCAGGGAGGCGCCGCGATTCTAGCGCCGGCGTCGGCGCCACGCAGGCCTGCGGCACGGCGTGCACGGGCCGCGGCGATAGAATGGGCAGATGGCCAAACGCAGACCCTTCGCTTCCGATACCCCCGACCTGTTGAGCGTCGACCGCGAGGCCATGCGCCCGCTGGCCGAGCGCATGCGCCCGCGCACGCTCGACGAGATGGTCGGGCAGAAGCGCCTGCTGGCGCCGACCAGTGCGCTGCGCCGTGCGGTCGCGTCCGGCCGGGTGCACTCGATGATCCTGTGGGGGCCGCCGGGCTGCGGCAAGACCACCCTGGCGCTGCTGCTGGCGCAGTACGCCGAGGCCGAGTTCAAGGCGATCTCGGCGGTGCTGTCCGGCCTGCCGGAGGTGCGGGGGGTGCTGGCCGAGGCCGCGCAGCGTTTCGCCGACGGGCGTCGCACGGTGCTGTTCGTCGACGAGGTGCACCGCTTCAACAAGGCGCAGCAGGACGCGTTCCTGCCGCACATCGAGCGCGGCACCATCCTGTTCGTCGGCGCCACCACCGAGAATCCCTCGTTCGAGCTGAATTCGGCGCTGCTGTCGCGCTGCCGCGTGCACGTGCTGGAGGCGGTGTCGCCGCAGGACATCGCCGAGGCGCTGCAGCGGGCGCTGCACGATTCCGAACGCGGGCTCGGCGCCGAGCCGTTGCGGGTGTCCGATGCGGCGCTGCTGGAGATCGCCGGCGCCGCCGATGGCGACGTGCGGCGCGCGCTGACGCTGCTGGAAATCGCCGCCGAACTGGCCCAGGACGAGGGCGGCGAGATCACCGCGCAGACCCTGCAGCAGGTGCTGGCCGACCGCACCCGCCGCTTCGACAAGGGCGGCGAGCAGTTCTACGACCAGATCTCGGCGCTGCACAAGTCGGTGCGCAGCTCCAATCCGGACGCGGCGCTGTATTGGCTCACGCGCATGCTCGATGGCGGCTGCGATCCGTCCTACCTGGCGCGGCGGCTGACCCGCATGGCGATCGAGGACATCGGCCTGGCCGATCCGCGCGCGCAGTCGATGGCGCTGGAAGCCTGGGATATCTACGAGCGCCTGGGCAGCCCCGAAGGCGAACTGGCCTTCGCGCAACTGGTGCTGTACCTGGCCAGCACCGCCAAGTCCAACGCCGGCTATGCCGCGTTCAACCAGGCCAAGGCCGAAGTGCGCGAGACCGGCACCCAGGAGGTGCCGCTGCATCTGCGCAACGCGCCGACCAAGCTGATGAAGACCCTGGGTTATGGCGCCGACTACCAGTACGACCACGATGCCGAGGGCGGCATCGCCCTGGACCAGACCGGCTTTCCCGATGCGATGGGCGAGCGCGTCTACTACCGGCCGGTGGAACGCGGCCTGGAGATCAAGCTCAAGGACAAGCTGGATCGCCTGCGCGCCGCGCGCGAGCAGGCGCGGGCTGACAAGGCCGGGCGATCGGCTTCATAATCGGCGTACAGGAGATGGCATTCCTCCTCGAACCGCCCGCAGCATTGCGCGCTGATGATGCCTGCCCAACCCCCGCCGGGGTGGCAGGCGTGCGCCCCGGCATCGTCCTTGTGGAGAATCCGATGCCCGTTCCTTCTCGTTTTTCTGCTGCCGCTCCCGCGTTCGTTTCGCGGAGGCGCGCATGAACCTGACCCTGTGGTGGCAGCAATTGCTGCTGGCGATGGCCGGCGGTGCGGTCGGCTCCGGTCTGCGTTTCGCGGTGGGCAGTGCGCTGCTGCAGCGCTACGGCGCCGGCTTCCCGTGGGGCACGCTGGCGGTGAACCTGGCCGGCGCCTTCGTCGGCGGCTTCCTGCTGGTGTGGATCGAGGGCCGCGGCGCCAGCGCACCGTACTGGCGGGCGCTGCTGATCGTCGGCCTGGTCGGCGGGCTGACCACGTTCTCCTCGCTGATGATGGAAAGCATGGTGTTCGTGCGCAACGGCCGCCTCGGCATGGTGCCGCTGTACCTGGCGATCACCCTGGCAGCGGGGCTGGTGCTGGTGTTCGCCGGCGCGCGCACCGCGGCCGAACTGCGGCCGCCGACGCTGACCGCCGACCGCTGAGCGAGGCGGGGCGCCTAGCCTAATAGGGCCGCGCCCACGCCCAGCGGCGGCGCCAGCAACGCCAGCGGCACGATCAGCCGCGGCCGGTACGGCAGCAGGCCAAGGGTCAGCAGCGCCGCGCTGGCGCTGAGCGAGCCCACCCACAGCACCGGGCCGATGCCCCAGCCGCGCGCGGCCACGCAGCAGGCGAACGCCGCGCCCAGCAGTAGCCAGCCGGCGGCGCGCAGTTGCCGCAGGCGCGGCGCGGTGGCGCGGCGTGCGCCGTACAGGTCGAGCTGGTGCTTCTCCATGCCCAGGCACAGCGCGACGAAGCCGGAGAAGGCCAGGCACAGGCCGAGGACGGTCATGCGCCCTCCGTGGCCAGGACCGGCTTGCCGGATCCGCCGCGGTCGCGGTCGCGGGCGCGGCGTTCGGCCGCCGACAGCGGCGGTTGCCAGCGCTGCATGCGCCGCGCGGCCAGCGCCAGCGCGATACCGAGGAACAGGCAGACCAGGTCGAATCCGGCCAGCGCCCAGTCGCCGGCCAGCAGGCTCACCCCCAGGTGCGCATCGGTGGTGACGGCGTTGAGCAGCGGCAGCAGGCCGAACAGTGCCGCGCCCGCGTACAGTTGCCAGGCCCACATCGCGCGCTTCGGCCACACCTGCGCGGCGACCAGGGCCGCGGCCCAGGCCAGGAAGAACACCGCCGCTTCGCTTTCCGGGCGCGATTCCAGGTGCAGCGGCAGCAGCCGGTTGCCCCAGAAATAGGCGGCGAAGGCGATCGGCAGCCCGGCCACGGTGCCGATGTTGAGCGCGTCGACCAGACGCAGGCCCAGGCCGATGCGGCCGGCCTTGGCGTGCTTGGGCCGCTCCTTGACCGCCCACAGGATCGCGCCGCTGGCCACCATCAGGCAGCCGAGCAGGCCGCAGCCGAAGAACAGCCAGCGCAGCCAGGGACCGGCGAAGTGCGCCAGGTGCAGGCCGTACAGGGTGCTGCGGGTTTCCGCGGCGGCGCCGAGTTCGCCGCTGCGGCCGAGGATCTGCCCGCTTGCCGCGTCCAGCAGCAGCGACGGTGTGCTGTAGCCCAGGCGCTGGCCGTCGCCCTGGCGGATCTGGATCGCCGCGGCAGCGTCGCCGGCGTTGTACACGGAGAAGCCGGCGATCGGCGCCTGCGCGCCCCATTCGCGGCGGGCCACGTCCAGCAGTTGCGCGATCGGCAGCATGTGCCCCGGCGTGCCGCTGGCCTCGCGCAGGTTCTGCGGCTCCTGGAAGGCCTCGGCGTAGAACGCCTGCTCGGCGTCCGGATAGGCGGTCTGGATGCCCCAGGGCAGGTACATCAGCATCAGCGTGACCAGCCCGGTGTAGGTGATCATCGCGTGGTAGGGCAGGGCGAGCACCGCGCTGGCATTGTGGAAGTCCAGCCACGAGCGCTGGCCCTTGGCCGGGCGGAAGGTGAAGAAGTCCTTGAAGATCTTCTTGTGGGTGATCACGCCGCTGATGATCGCCACCAGCATGAACATCGCGCAGAAGCCGACGATGTAGCGCGCCCACAGCGCCGGGATGTAGTGCAGGTCGAAGTGCAGGCGGTAGAAGAAGTCGCCGCCGCGGGTCTCGCGGGTCTGGCTGGCCTCGCCGCTGACCGGGTCGAGCAGTGCGTTGCCGAACAGTTCCTTGCGGCTCGGGCGGCTGCCGTCGGCCGGCGGCGGATTGCGCCAGAACAGGTCGGTGAACGGCGCGCGCGGGTTGGCCAGCGACACGAACCATTGCGGCGACCGTGGCGCCTCGCGCTGCAGCAGCGCCACCGCGCGGGCGGCGACCACGTCGGTGCTCGGCTGCGCACGCGGCAGTTCCGGACGCATCCACCGACTGATCTCGTTGCGGAAATAGCTGGCGGTGCCGGCCATGAAGATCAGCAGCAGCACCCACGACACCAGCAGGCCGCTCCAGGTGTGCAGCCAGGCCATCGATTGGCGGAATCCCTGCTTCATGGCGCGTGCTGCTGCAGCCAGGCGATGGCCAGCGCCATCGGCGCCAGCAGCGCGGCGATACCCAGCCAGGCGCGCCCGGCGCTGCGCGCGGCGAACGCCCACAGCGCGGTGCAGGCGCAGACCAGGATGCCCAGCATCATGCCGCTCAACACCGCCTGCGCACGCACCGATGGCCACAGCATCGGCAGCAGCACGGAGGTGGCCGCGGCCAGCGCATAGCCGCCGACGATCGCGGCCAGGGTCCGCGCCAGCACGCGCAGCCAGGGCGGCCAGGTGCGCCCTGGCGGCTTGGCCGAAGCGTCAAGATCGCGAAGCGAAGTGGAAGAAGACATGCAGGCCCGTGGTAAAGGCACCGGCTGGGCAGCGAGGCAGCGCGTGGCGACGGTGGTGGATGGCAGTTTGTTAATGATACTCATTCTTATTATTGCGGCGCAAATGTGGAGTGAACACCGTCCCGGTAGCGAATGCGGCAACACAGAGGTCGCGGTACGCCGCCGGGCAGGGATGCATCGTTGCGTGTCCCGTGATCGCGCCTCGTTGATGCGCACGTGCGGCGCATATGCACGGGCGACCAGCCAGTTGACGATGGCGGTGTCCGCCGGACTTCTGCACCATCGACAACGCCATTTACCAAACGGGTGCATGTCATGAAAATTTTGATAGTCGGTGAAAACCGAACGATGCGGCGCATCACTCGCCATCTATTGCGCCAGCTCGGCTACGAGGACGTGGTGGAAGTGAGCGATGGCGAGGCAGCGCTGGCAGCAATGCGCGCGCAACGGATTGATTTGGTCATTGCCGACGCAAATACGGAGCCGATGAGCGGCCTAGAGTTGTTGCAGTGGGTTCGCTACGACGCAGGACTGAAAGACACGCCGTTCGTGATGCTAGTAATGGACGATCGCAGCGAGAAAATTATCTCAATCCGCGAGGCCGGAGTGAGCGCGTACCTCGTCAGGCCGTTCACGGCGGACACGTTGAAGCAGACCCTGGACTATTTCGTTTGAACGGACCGCCGGCGTCCATTCGGTCGATGCGACGATTTCAACGCGGCTCGGTGCTAGCCGCTGGGACGGGCGTGGTGACCATCGCTTCTGCAGCGGCGATCTTCTGCGTCACCGCCTCGCGCAGTGGCGACGACGCCGGCAGCAAGGTCGACAGATGGTGCCAGTCGCCGGCTGCATCGGCATAGCGCTGCTGCTGGAAGGCGGCGATGCCACGCATCCATAGGGCGCGCTGGTTGTCCGGCTGCTGCGCCAGCACCCGGTCGAGCATGGCGCGTGCGGCGCTGCCCACCGTGAGATCGGCGCGTTGCGCCATGTCGGTCTCGGCCCAGCCGAGCAGGGCCTCGACGTTGTCCGGGGCGATCCGCAGCGCCTGCGCATAGGCCTGCTGCGCTTCGTGCGGGCGCTGCGCCTGTTGCGCATCCCAGGCCTGCTGCAGCCAGCCTTGCAGCAGTTGCGCGGTCTGGTCCGGCGCGGGCGGCGGCAGCGGTTGCAGCGGGACGCCGGCCAGGGCCGTAGGTGTGCCGACGCGCCAGTACAGGCCGGCACCCAGCAATGGCAGCAGCAGCGCAAGCAGCAGCGCGACGCCGCGTTGCCGACCTGCGCCGGAACGCTGGACGAGCAACGGGCGCAACACCGCGAACAGGGCGATGCCCAGCATCGTGGCGGCGGAGAGCAGAAAGCCGGGCGTCACCAGGCGTCCTCCGCTTCCGTCGTGACGGCGCCAAGGGCGCGGCGGCGATGCCGCAGCGTCGCCAGCACCATCGCGGCACCACCCAGCAGCAACAGCGCCGGCCCGAACCACAGCAGCCAGGTGCCCGGCGCCAGCGGCGGGTCGTACAGCACGAAGGCCGAATAGCGATCGACCATGTACTGCTTGATCTGCGCATCGCTGCGCCCGGCCTGCAGTTGCGCGAACACCTGGTGGCGCAGGTCGCGCGCCAGCGTCGCGTCGGAGTCGGCCAGGTTCTCGTTCTGGCACACCAGGCAGCGCAACTGCGCGGTCAGGTGCTGGAAGCGCTGTTCCTGCGCGCGGTCCTTGAACGGGAGTGGGTCCACTGCCTGGGCGAAGGCCGGCAATGCACCGCCCAATAGCCACAGCAGCACCAACAGCCGCCACCACGGCGTGCGCCTGCGCGTCCGTGCGACCAGCACGCTCATCGACGTGCTCCGTCGAGCGCGGCAATCGCCGGACGCAGTTCGTCGGCCAGCACCTGCGGCGTCAGTACGCCGACGTGCTTGTAGCGGACCACGCCGTCGGAATCGATCAGGAAGGTTTCCGGCGCACCGTACACGCCCAGGTCGATTGCCCGCTGGCCATCGGCGTCCACCAGCACCAGCGCGTACGGATTGCCGCGCTCCGCCAGCCAGGCGGCGGTGTCGTGCGGCGCGTCGCGGTAGGCGTAGCCGACCAGGGGCACACCCAGTTGCCGGGCCTGTGCAATAAGCAGCGGATGCTCCTCGCTGCAGGCCATGCACCAACTGCCGAACACGTTGAGCAGATACGGGCGGCCGCGCAGTTCCTGGCTGCCGCTGCGCAGGTCCGGGCGGTCCAGGCGCGGCAGCGCGAACGCCGGCACCGGCTTGCCCAGCAGCGGCGAAGGGACCTCGCGCGGGTCGTGGCTGCGGCTCCACCAGAGGCCGAATCCGAATAGCGCGGCCAGCAGCGCGAACGCGGCCAGCGGCAGCAGCCGGCTCATGGCGCGGCTCCGGCGAGCGCGGCCGGCGCGGTAGCGCTTGTCGCAGCCGGCTGCGCACGCAAGCGGCGCGCGCCGGCGCTGACGAAACCGCCGAGCATCATCAGCAGGCCGCCGGCCCAGATCCAGCGGATGAAGGGCTTGTCGTACAGGCGCAGGGTCCAGCCGTATTCGATGTGCTGGTCGTCGACCGGCTCGCCGAGCGCGACATACAGGTCGCGCAGCACGCCGGCGTCGATCGCTGCCTCGGTCTGGATGCGTTCGCTGCTGTACAGACGCTTCTGCGGGTGCAGCACCGCCACGACGGCGCCGTCGTGCAGCACGCTCACCGTGCCTTGTTCGGCCTTCCAGTTGGGGCCATCGATCAACTGCACGCCATCGAAGCGAAAGCTGTGCGCGCCGATCTGCGCGCTCTGGCCGGGATCCAGGCGCACGTCACGTTCCACCGACAGGCTGTCCGACAGCAGCACACCGGCCACGAACACCGCGACCCCGGCATGCGCCAGCAGCATGCCGGCCAGTTCGGCGGGGAAGCGGCGGCCACGCGGCGCGCTGCGCCAGCGGGTCAGCGCATAAAGGGCAGTGCCGACGCCAACCCAGGCCGCGGCGGCGACGCCGGCCACCGCGCGCAGCGTGCCTGCGCTCAGCAGCCACGCCAGCAGCGCGCAGGCCAGTGCGGCCAGCCCGGCGCGCGCGGCCACCGCGCGCAGTGCGCCAGGTTCGGTGCGGCCCCAGCGCAGGTAGGGACCGAACGGCAACAGCAGCACCACCGGCAGCATCAGCAGCGGGAACAGCAGGCCGAAGTAGGGCGGCCCCACTGAAATCTTGCCCAGCCGCAGCGCATCGCCGAGCAGCGGGAACAGCGTGCCCAGCAGCACCATCGCCGCGGCCACGCTGAGCATCAGATTGCCGACCAGGATCGCGGTCTCCCGCGACAGCGCGGCGAACGGCTTGCCGGCGGCCAGGCGCGGCGCACGCAGCGCGTACAGCAGCAGCGAGCCGCCGACCACCAGTACCAGGAAGCCGAGGATGTACAGGCCGCGGCGCGGGTCGGCGGCGAAGGCGTGCACCGAAGTCAGCACGCCCGAGCGCACCAGAAAAGTACCCAGCAACGACAGCGAGAACGCCAGGATCGACAGCAGCAGGGTCCAGGCGCCGAGCGCGCCGCGTTTCTCGGTGACCGCCTGGGTGTGGATCAGCGCGGCGCCGACCAGCCAGGGCATGAAGCTGGCGTTCTCCACCGGGTCCCAGAACCACCAGCCGCCCCAGCCCAGCTCGGCATAGGCCCACCAGCTGCCGGCGACGATGCCGGCGCTGAGGAAGCCCCAGGCGACGTTGGTCCACGGCCGCGCCCAGCGCACCCAGGCCTGCTGTTGCTCGCCGCCGAGCAGGGCGGCGATGGCGAAGGCGAAGGCCACCGAGAAGCCGACATAGCCGGTGTACAGCACCGGCGGATGCAGCACCATGCCCGGGTCCTGCAGCACCGGATTGAGCTCGCTGCCGTCGCGCGGCATCGGTGAGAGCCGCACGAACGGATTGGAGGTGAACAGGACGAAGGCCAGGAAGCCGCTGGAGATCAGCCCGAGCACGCCGAGTACGCGCGCGGCGAACGCCTCCGGCAAATGCCGGCCGCTGCGCGCCAGCGCCACCGTCCACAGGTTGAGGATGGCGATCCACAGCAGCAGCGAGCCTTCGTGCGCGCCCCACACCGCGGCCAGCCGGTAGTACCAGGGCTGCGCCAGGTTGGCGTTGGCGGCGACGTAGCGCACCGAGAAATCCAGTTGCAGCAACACGTAGCCGAGCAGGCCGAAGGCCAGCCAGGCGAAGCCGGCCTGGGCGTAGGCGGCCGGCCGCGCCACCGCCATCCAGGCGCGCTGGCCGCGCCAGGCACCGAGCAGCGGCAATACGGCCTGCACCAATGCCAGCAGCAGGGCCAGGATCAGCGCGCACTGGCCGAGTTCGGCGCTCATCGCGCGTCGTTCCCGGCGCGGTGTGGCGCGCTCGGCCTCATGGCCGTGCCGTCGCTGCAGCTGCCGCCGCGGTGTTGCCGACGTGGGCGCGCTCGGCATGCGCCTGCGCCATCGCGTCCTTCAGTTCCTGCGGCATGTAGGTCTCGTCGTGCTTGGCCAGCACTTCGGTGGCCACGAAGCGCGCGCCCTGCATCGAGCCGGTGGCGATCACCGCCTGGTTGTCGCGGAACAGGTCGGGCAGGATGCCGGTGTAGGCCACGGCGGTGGCGCCGGCCTTGTCGATCACGGTGAACTGCACCTGCAGCGCATCGGCGCTGCGCGTGATCGAGCCGGCCTTGACCATGCCGCCGAGCCGGAACACCCGGTAGTCCCTGGCCGCGCCGGCCTGCACCTGGCTGGGCGTGAACAGGTAGCTGACGTTGTGCTGCAGGGCCAGCACGAACAGGCCGGTGGCCAGCGCCGCGGCGCCGAGCAACAGCAGCACCAGCAGCAGGCGGCGCTTACGGGTGGGATGCATCGCGCGCTCCGTTGGTCGCAACGTTGCCGCGGGCACGGCGTGCCTGTTCGCGCGCCACTTGCGCACGGATGCCGGCGAGCAGGCGGCGCTGGCGGCGGCGCGGCAGCACGCTGTCCAGAATCAGCACCAGCAAGGCCAGTGCGTACGCGCTCCACACGTAGACGGCGTAGCCGCCCATCGCCCAGAACCCGCTCATGCCGCGTGTTCCGCAGGCAGCGGCACGACATCGGCGGGCGTCGCCGGCACCGGCGCGGCCTGCAACGCGATCGCACGCACCCAGGCCTTGCCGCGCTCCAGCGCCAGCAGGTCGGTGCGCATGCGCCCGCACAGGCTGGCGACGTAGTAGCACTTGCTGGCGACCACGCCGGTCAGCAGCGGCCACAGCATCGACAGCGGCATCGTCGACGGGCCGAGCACGCGCACCGTCGAGCCCTGGTGCAAGGTGTTCCACCACACCACCGAGTAATGCACGATCGGCAGGTTGATCAGCCCGACCAGCGCCAGCAGCGCGGCGGCGCGCGCGCCCTGGCGCGGATCGTCGATGGCACGGTGCAGGCCGATCACGCCCAGATACAGGAACAGCAGCACCAGTTCCGAGGTCAGCCGCGCGTCCCAGGTCCACCAGGTGCCCCACATCGGCCGGCCCCACAGCGAGCCGGTGCACAGGGTGACGAAGGTGAAGGCCGCGCCGATGGGCGCCGAGGCCATGCAGGCGATTTCGGCCAGTTTCACCCGCCACACCAGCGCGACCAGGCCGGCCAGGCCCATCGCGGCGTAGACGAACAAGCTCATCCACGCGCACGGCACATGCACGAAGATGATGCGGTAGGCATCGTGCTGCTGGTAATCCGGCGGCGCCAGCACCAGCCCGCCGTAACCCGCCACGGCGCCGAGCAGCAAGGCCGCGGCCAGACTCCACGGGCGCACGGCGCCGGCCGCGCGGTAGAAGGTCGGCGGCGCGCCGAGCCGGTGCAACCAGAGCGGGATCCAGGAACGCATGGTGGCCTTCAGCGGGCGAGGGGCGCGCTGCGCGGCAACGCCTGTACCGCGGCGGCGGCGTCGACCTGCAGCAGGCCGTCGCGCGTGCGGCTGGTGCGCAGCAGCAGGTCGTGCACGCTGCGCGCGTCCAGTTGCGGCGCCAGCGCCAGCAATAGCGCGACCACGCCGCTGACGTGGGCAGTGGCCATCGACGAGCCGGAAGTGAAGTCGTAGCCGCCGTTGGGCTGGGTGGTGAGGATGTCCTCGCCCGGCGCGCTGAGCACGCCCGCCGGCGCCGGGGCGGCGGCACTGCTGCGCACCACGATCACCCCGGGAATGCCGTCGGGAAACCCGTCCAGGCGGCCGTTGGGCGGCATCGCCGCGACCACGATGCGGCCCTCGCGCAGCAGCTGTTCCAGCAGCTTGCGCAGCAGCGGGTCGGCCGGGCCGCCGAGGCTGAGATTGATGATGCGGGTGCGGGTGTCGCCGATCGCCGCCAGCGCCTTGGCCAGGGTGAAGGAGTTGCAGCCGGCGCCGGCGCCGGGGCGCTGCGGATACCAGCAGGCCTTGTACACGTCGAGCATCGCCTTCGGCGCGATGCCGACGATGCCCTGGTGGTTGTTGCTGCCGGCGGCGATGATGCCGGCGACCTCGGTGCCGTGGTGGTCGCGATTGAACGCGCCCGGGTCGGCGGCGACCAGGTCGCGGGTGTTGCGCAGGCGCCCGCGCAGGTCCGGGTGCGCGGTGTCCACGCCGGTGTCGACGATCGCCACGTCCACGCCCTGGCCCTGGCTCAGCGCCTGCGCGGTGGCCGCGTTGGTGGCGGCGAAGCCGCGCTGCATGTCCACGTAGGGATCGTTGTAGCGCAGCGGCTGCGCCGGTGCGGCCGCAGCCTGGCTGTCGGTCGAATAGGTGCCGAAGTCCTGCAGCGGCTGCGACAGCGCCACCCGGTCGTCCTTGGCCAGTTGCGCCAGCAGCGCGGCGCGGTCGCTGCCCGGCGCCGGCTCCAGCACCACGCAGTACAGCCCCAGCGCCTTGATCGGCCAGCCGGCGACCTGGCGCAGGCCGTAGCGCTTGTTCAGCGCGTCCAGGGTGGCGACCGCCTGGGTGCCGGCGCCGTAGTAGCGGGCGGAGGCGTAGCCGAGCAGGTTGGAGCCGGCGTGGCGGCTCGGCGCGGCCATCGGGTTGGCCACGGCGAGGACGATCTGGCGCTGGCTGTCCAGCGCCGGCGACGGATCCAGGCTCGGCGCCTTGGCGTCCGTGGCGGGCGCCGGATCGGCGACGGCCGCCGGCGCGGCATGGGCGCAGGCGCCCAGGCCCAGGCAGGCGAGGAGCAGGCTGGCGAGACGCAGCTTCATGGCGCGGCGATCGGCTCCGCCAGGCGGATGCCGGCGGTGGCGCGCAACTGCTGCACGCTGCGCTGCGGCTGCGCCGGCGACCCGGCCTGGGTCGGCACCACGGTGTAGGCGCCGGCGGCGTTGGGGCCGCCGATCACCCGCAGCTGCAGCTTGCGCAACAGCGCGTCCCAGTCGGCCAGGGTCATGCGCGCGTCGGGCACCACCCGGATCGCATCGGCCGCCAGCGGCTGCGCGGCATCGCTGAGGGTGCGGTAGGCGGTGCTGCGCTCGTGCTCGGCGGACAGGCGCATGCCCAGCACGCCCAGGCCCACCGCCTGCAGCAGCGCGGCGGCGACCAGCGCCCGCGTGGTCCAGCTGGCGCGGCCGCGCTGCGGCGGCGCCTGCGGAACCGGCGCGTCCAGGCGCTGCAGCAGGCGCTGCAGCCCGGCCTCGGCGTCCACCGGCACGTCGCTGGGCAGGGTCATGGCCATGCGCAGGCGGCTCTGCTGCGCGAACTCGGCGCTGCAGTGCCGGCACTTGGCCAGGTGTGCGACCAGCCACTCGTTTTCGGCTTCCGTGGCGCTGTCCTGCAGCACCCACGGCATCAGGTCCCAGGCATGCGCGCACTCGTTGCCCGGCTCGTTGAAGCCCGTTTTCATCACGCGCTCTCCGTCAGCGTGGACGCATCGCCGGCCAATCCCGGCAACACGTTGCGAAGTTTGACCCGGGCATGGAACAACCGGGCCTTGATGGTGCCCACCGGGCACTGCATGATCGCGGCGACCTCTTCCAGCTTGTGGCCGAGGCCGTAGACCAGTTCCACCACCAGGCGCTGGTCGGCCGACAGGCGTTCCAGGCCCTTGCCCAGCCAGTCGCGCAGCTCGCGGTCCTCGTCCGGGTCGGCCGCCGCGGCGTGGTCCTCGGCGGCCACGCCGTCGTCGATGGCGTCGTCGCTGTGGTGGCGGATCGCCTTGAGCCCGCAGCGGTAGGCGATGCCCATGATCCAGGTCGAGACCTGCGAATCGCCGCGGAAGTCGCCGGCCTTCTGCCAGACGATCCAGAAGCAGTCGTTGATCGCTTCCTCGATGATGTCCGGGCGCCGGGTCAGCCGCGACAGGAACCGGCACAGGCGCCCGTGGTAGGCGCGGTACAGGCGGGTCAGCGCCTCGCGGTCGCTGGCGGCCATGCGCCGGAGCAGCATGCGGTCGGTGGCATCGCCGAGCAGGTCGGTGTCGTTCATGGGAGCAGGTGTGGCAACGGGCACCGGTATGTGCCGGGGCGGCACGGAAAGGTTGCGCTCGCCTCAGAAGCTGCGGGAGACGCTGGCCACCCACGGCCACAGGCCGCGGTCGGCATAGCCGGTACGGGCGTTGCTGAACACACGGTCCACCTCCAGGCTCCAGCGCCCGGCGTTCCAGATCAGCCCGGCGTGGCCGTAGCGATAGTGCGCCGTGTACTCCAGTCCGTACAGCGCCGGCGGCGCCTGGCTGACGCCGGCGCCCACCGACAGCGACAGTGGGCCGGTCAGCGGCTGGTGCGCGGTCAGGTCCAGCGCCCCGTACCAGCGCTGCTGCAGGCCGCTGTCGGGCATGCGGAAGGCGGCCAGCGACAGGCTCAGGCGGTCGCGGTAGCTCCAGCCCAGGCTGACCTCGTCGCGGTTGAACAGGCGGTTGGCGCGCGCGCCGGGGTAGCGGTACAGCAGCACCTCGGCCTGCAGTTGCCAGCTGTCGGACACGGTCCAGCTGCGCGACAGGCCGAGGCTGCTCATCAGCACCGTGCCCGGCGCGTCCAGCGCCACGCTGGCCGAGCCGCTCAGCGACCAGCCCGGCGCCGGCAGCCAGAACAGCGCGCCCTGCAAGGTCGGGGTAGCGCGGGTCACGGCGATGCCGCGGTCGACCAGTTGCGAGCTGATCCCGGCGGCGCCGCCGATGTCGCCGGCCGTCGCCGCCGGGGCGTGCAGGGCGGCCAGCGCCAGGGCCAGCGCCGCGCCGGCGCACGGATGCACTGACCGCCGGGCCGCGGTGCCGGTCCTGCAACGCTGGGCGACGGCGGGTGGCCGGGACGAGGCACCGCGGACGGCAGGCAAAAAACGCACGGTGACTCGATGCTCGCAGGTCAGGAATCGGGCACGGGCGCGGCACGCTGGCCGGCCCGTCGGGCGCCGAATATGACCGGATCGGGCAGCGAGTTCAATGCAGGCTGTGCAGGTAGGCGATCAGGTCCTGCAACTGCTTGGCATCGTCCAGGCCGTCGTACTTCATCTTGCCGCCGGGCAGCGCCTTGGACGCCGGTTGCGAGAGGTAGCTGCGCAGCTTGTCGTCGCTCCAGGTCCACTGGCTCTGCTTCATCGCGTCGGAATAGGCGTAGTCCGGGACGCTGCCGGCGCGGCGCCCGGCCACGCCGAACAGGGTCGGGCCCTTCTTGTTCTTGGCCGGCGCGGCGCTGTGGCATTCGGCGCATTCGCTGGCGAACACGCCGGCGCCGGGCATGCCGCCGGCGGCCCGTGCGGACGGCGCCACCACGGCGGCCAGCGGCAGCAGGCCGGCCAGCAGGGTGCACAGGGGGAGGGCATGGGTGCGTTTCATGGGGGAAGCTCCGTGCGGGGGAATCAGAAAGCGAGGCTCAGGCTCAGCGCGAACTGGTTGAGGTCGCGCGGGCGGGTGACCGGGGTAGCCCCGAACACGTTGCCGGTGCTGCCGTTGAACTTGCTGAAACGGAACCAGGTCGCGGACAGGCGCAGGTTGGAGATCGACGAGTAACTGTCGTCCTTGCCGAACGGTGCCCACGAGGCGCTGATCAGGTTGCTGGTGGTGTCCGGCGCGCCGTACGGGCGGTAACGGAACGGATCGTCCGAGCCGGTGTTGATGAAGTGCGCCAGCAGCAGGCTGTAGCTCTGCTTGTAGGTGTAGTTGAGGCTGATCGACTGGTCGCGCACGCTGGCCCGGCGCGGGCCGGCCAGGGCCGGGTTGGTCGGGTCGATCAGTGCGCTGCCGTAGCGGCGGCGCTCGTAGATGTTGAGGTAGCCGAGCTTGAGGATGTGCTCGCGCGTGCCCAGGAACTGGTAGTTGAGGTCGTAGCCGAGATCGGTGAAGTCGTCGCGCGGGCCGGTGCTGCGCGGCAGCTGCCGGCGCGTGGTCAGCGCGACCACGCCGGCCGAGAAGAACTGCCGCTTGAGGTCCTTCATGTAGCTCAGGCGCAGGTAGCCGGTGTCGCTGAGCTTGCCGGGATCGCCGCCGATGGCGTAGCCGAGATCGTCCTGGGTCGACACCGGCAAGGCGGTGTAGGTGCCGACCTCGCCGTACCAGTTGCGGTCGTACAGGCCGTAGACGCTGGTGCCGATTACCCGGTTGGACAGCGACGACTGGTTGAGCAGGGTGGTCGAACTGGCATAGGCCGAGGCCGGACCCAGGCCGGAGGCGTTGGGCAGCATGCCGATCGGATCCTGGCTGCCGGGATTGTTGTTGACGCTGACGCCGAGCAGGGTGTCCTTGCCGCCGAGCTGGAAGCTCTTGACCACCGCGCGCAGGTCCACGTTGTCCAGGCGCGTGGTGTAGTCGTTCTTGCCGTTGTTGGTCCTGGCGACCTTGACGTAGCCGCCGACGTTGTCGGTGATGCGTCCGGCCAGGTACAGGTCGGCTTCGCTGAAGCGGGTGCGGCTCTCGCCGCGCGCCGGCACGCTGCGGGTGGCGGTGAGCTGTGCGGAGACCGGGATCTTGGTGCCGTTGCCGTCGCTGTCGGTGTAGCCGCCGAGCTTGAAGCGCATGCCGTACGGGGTCAGCGCCGGGCCGTAGGCGCCGATGTGGCAGTCGGCGCAGGACGAGCCGGTCTGCCGCGCGAATGCCGGCACCGCGGCTGCGCGCGGGCTCAGCACCAGCAGCAGCGAACCGAGCGCCGACCACAGCAGCGCCTGCTCGGCGCCGCGCGTCCTGTCGCTGCGGGAGAAGGTGGAGGGGGACGACGGGGCCTGGTGCATGCGGAAAGTCCTTTGG